>JBDTUL010000242.1:0-8864 GCA_040007735.1 Gammaproteobacteria bacterium
AAGCTGCATCAAGAGCCCTCGATCGCCGGGCGGCTGAGAGCGAATCCCGTAAATATCAGTTAGGCAGATCAGCCCACAATCGCAACCCTTGCCGATCGTGCCGGGCATGCACTTTCACCACCTGGCCGGGAGTGGTCTTCAGCTGCCGCTCGAACGGGTAGTACACGATCATCCAGCTCGAGCTGGTGCCGGGTTCGGGCTTGTTCTCGTAGACACCTTCTTTATCCATGTCGAGCGCGATCCACTGCGCGATGCCGTTGACACGATGGCCATGGGAGACCAGCGACACTTCGCGCTTCTGGTCGGGATACGGCCCGCCGGAGGCAAAGTCGAACGTGAACAAATCCACGGCATCGCTGCGCATGATGAGCCGCGAAGCCCCCACATAGATGTCCCGATGCGGTGAGCTGATGCGATTGAACGGGCTCAGGTCGAAACCCGCCACACTCCCCATGCGGGATTCTTCCCACTCATCGTCACACCCCAGCGCAACGCGCACGCGGCCATTGTGGGGAAGGATCTTTGCGCCCGGCTTGATCAGCCGCTTGATGGCGTCTTCCATGGAAGGCAGAACGCCCTCGCCCAGCAGATCGTTGGCCACGATTTCCGACACAAGGATGTCCGCCGGGCCGCCGAGGTCCGCCTGCACATCCAGAGCGGTGGAGTGCTTGACGACCACCCGTACCTGATCCCCGAAGCCGTTCCGCTCGACCACCGCCTGCGCAGCTGAGCCGATGGCCGCGTCGATCTCGCAGGTGATGACTTTCGCCGCGCCGGCCCGCGCCGCCATCATGGCCAGCAGTCCACTGCCCGCGCCGATCTCCAGCACCTTGCAACCCGGGAAAATCGCCCGGCGCAGCGCTGCTTCATAAGCGTTATTGCGCGGCAGATCGCGCACGATGTCGAAGTGCCAGAGGGGCACGCCTGCGCTGAGCACCTCTGCAGCCACGGCTCGCACTTCACCGTTTTCCGGCGCCATCTCGACCGCGCGATTGCACAGCTGGACGGCCAGAATGGGGTTATCACCGGGCCGCAGCAGTCGCGCGAGCGCCACCATGGCCTCCGGCTTCCCTTCCACCTGCGCCACCAATTCGTCCAGCCCTCGACTTCGATCCAGGTTCATTGCGGGTTTTGTCCGGTCCCAGGTAGCGTAACGGGGCGACAGGGTACCAAATGGTTATGCCACCCCTGCGGGTTTCGGCTACCCTCCCCCGGCGAACGGCAGGGCTCTACGCCATAGAACCCCTTCGCGTCGGGCGAACTGCATCAACAACCTGCAGAACATCAATTCGTTTATCCGCGTTGCGCGGCTGGGCAGCTTTTCGGCCGCCGCGCGCGAGCTTGCGGCCGCGCCGTCGGTCATCGCCAAGCGCATCACGCAACTCGAGAAAGCCATCGGCGAAAAGCTGGTGATGCGGTCCACGCGTGGTCTCGGTCTCACCGCCGCCGGCGAACGTTACCTCCCACGCTTCGTCCGCCTGGTTGCAGAACACGACGACATCGTGAACGGCTCTCAGGCGAGCCACCGACGCATCGAAGGCGTGTTGCGCATTCAGACGCCGCCCACCATCACTTCCGCGTTCCTGGGCATCATGCTCTGCCAGTTCCAGCAGAAGCATCCGCAAGTGGACATGGAAGTTGTGATGATGGAACGGTCGGCCAACCCACTGGAGGAAGGCTTCGACATCTCAGTGGGCGCGTGGCCGGTGTCCTATCCGAACGTCATCGATGTACCGCTGTGCCGGTACGACCTGGTCACCTGCTGCGCGCCGTCGTATCTCAAAGATCGCAAACCGCCGCAGCACCCCACCGAGCTCATCGATCATCAGTGCCTGACCACAGTGCTGTTCCGCACGTCATGGTCCTTCACGCACGCGCGCGGATTCATGAACGTGGAAGTGCATTCACGCATGCAGTCGAGCGACAGTCGCATGGTGCGAGATGCGGCCCGCATTGGGCTCGGCATCGCGATACTGCCGCGGCTCCTCGTGAATGAGGATCTGAGGGATGGCACGCTGATCCTGCTGCTCGAGGATTTCCCGGTGGCGGCGTACTGGATCAAGGTGATGGTGCCGCGAACGAAAGTGAACCGGCCGGCGGTGCGCGAGCTGGTGTCGCACCTGAAGTCCAGCATGCAGCCGCCGCCCTGGGAACGCTGACTCGCGCGCATCGCTGCGCGCGAGCCGGGCTGCGGCCTGAAGCTTTCCGTTATTTGGCGGGCGGGGGCGGTGCGCCTGCGGTCACCGCCGGCGCCAGGCGGCTCTGGAACTTCCACTTGCCGTTCTCGCGCACGAACGTGTCCTGATAGACGCCGGCGATGGCGATGACGGGCTTCTTTTCTACCAGTGCGATGAACGTCCACTTGGACAGCGCGCTGGCCTTATCGCCATCGATGTCGATGATGGCATTCGTCAGCACGTGGAACGAGCCCGGTGTCATCGGGCTCTTGACCGTGGGCCCGAACGACTTTTCCATGGCGGCCTGGATTTCGGCCGGGCCGGTGAATGTGCCGGTACTGCCCGACCAGGTGCCGGTCTTCGCAAACAGCTTTGAATAGGCGGCGAAGTCGCGCTTGTCGAGCGCCACGCCGTATTCCATGAGCAGGCGCTCGATCTCGATGTGGTCTTCCACTTTCTGCAGGCGCGCCTCGAGCGAGCCACTCTTCGCGCCCATGTCGGCCGCAACCGCATTGCCCATCAGCGCGCCGCCCATGAGCAGCACGCCCGTCAGTACCAGAGATTTCATGGTCACCCCTCCTCGGTATTCGTTGTCAGCTCGATGCCCGTCCTGGTCTCGAGGGCCCGCACCAGCTCGCTGACGCTGCTGCCCTTGGGAATAGTCTTCTGCGTTTCGCGCCACAGGGCCTGTGTCTTGGCGGACAGGGCCAGGTTCAGTTTCAGCTCGTCGGCGAGCTGGAGTGCGATGCCGATGTCCTTGACCATCAGATCCAGTTTGAACGGATCGTCAAAGCGGCGAGACAGGATTCGCTGCGCGATGTGCGTCTTGCTGATCCACGACATGCCGGTGGATTCGTTCAGCACTTCGGTCATCACCGCCGGGTCCAGGCCATAAGCCTTGCCGATGGTGAGCCCCTCGGCCGTGGCCAGGAAGGTGACCGAGGTGATCAGGTTGTTGATCGACTTCATCGCATGCCCGGCGCCCACCGGGCCGAGGTGAAACTGCTTCTTGCCCAGCACCTGGAGGAGCGGGCTCACGCGCTTCACGGCCGCGACGTCGCCGCCCACCATGAAAACTAGCTCCGCGGCAATGGCGCCGGCTTCCGCGCCGGACACGGGCGAATCCACCATCGAGATGCCCGCCTTGGCGAGCCCCGCGGCGATTTCCTTGGTGTAAACAGGCTCGGACGAAGAAGTATCGAGCAGCAGGCAACCCGGCTTGAAGCCTTCCAGGAGCCCTTCCGCCCCGAACACCGTGTCGCGCACTTCAACGCCCGAGGGCAGCATGGTGATGACGATGTCGGACGCTGCGGCCACCCCCTTCGCGGTGGTTGCGATCGAGACGGCGGGATGCTTCTTCTGCAGCCCCGCCATCCGGGCCTTGTTGATATCGTTGACGGTCAGCGTGTAGCCCGCTGCCGCGAGGTGCTGTGCCATGGGCAAGCCCATGACGCCCAGCCCGATAAACCCAATTCTTTGTTTTTCCATCGTCGGCAATCGCACCGGTGAGACGGGCGGCAACCTCAGGGCCTGCGACCCCGGCGTTAGCGCTTCGGCCCCGGAAGAACTCCTGTCGTCTTCAGTCGAATCTTGTACACAGCGTCGCACGCGCTGATGTACAGCGCCTTGCCATCGCTGTCGCCAAACGCATCGTTCGTCGCGCAGACCTGCTTCTTCGGCTCGCCACCGTAGACGGGCAGGTTGAGCAGGCCGAGCAACTTGCCGTCCGGCGCAGTGACGCGAATGATGCCGGGGCCGGCACCGCCCGAGGAAAACACGTTGCCCTTCACGTCTACCTTCATGCCATCGCCGATGCCGGGGCCTTCGGTGAACAGGCTCGACGCGCCGAGCGAGCCATCCGCCTTCACTTCATAGCGCATCATCTTGCGACCGGCGGAGAGATACAGATATTTCTCGTCCGGCGAGAACACGATGCCGTTCGGCACACCGCCGAGCTGCTTGTCGTCGATGAGCAGCGTCGACTTGCCGTCCTTGATGCGCCAGATGCCGTTCGGCATCTGCTTGTCCGGATTCTTGCCTGCGTCGCGCAGACCGAAATCGTTGTCGGTGAGATAGACCGCGCCGTCGGATTTGATGGCGATGTCGTTCGGGCCGCTGAAGCGCTTGCCGTCATCGGAGCCGCCGGAAAGCTTGGTGCGCGTGCCATCTTTTTCCAGACGCATGACCTGGCGGTCGTTGTCCGCGCAATAGACCAGGCGCCCTTCCGGATCGCGGCTGGCGCAGGACGGGCCGATCAGCAGCACGTGCGAGCGGCCGCTGCGGGTCTGGGTTCCGGTGTGGCTCGCGTCATCGCCCGTGTACCCGGCGTTGTCGAGGAACACCGTGACTTTCTTGTCCGGCGTGATCTTGTAGATGACGTTATCGAGGAGGCCGCCTACCAGCAGGTAGCCGTTTGCGCCTTCCGGAATCCACACGGGACCTTCCGTCAGGCCGAACCCGTTCGCCAGCAGCTCGGCTTTCGCCTTCGGGTCGATCAGCTCATCGAGTCTTGCGTCTTCACGGGTAATGGTGAACTGGGTGGCGGCAGGCGGAGGCCCATCGCCTCGCATCTGGGGGCCGGTGGGCATCTGGGCACCGGCGGTGGCACTGATCGCGCAGGCGACGAATGCGGCAATCGTCACTGAGACCGAAACCATCTTCATGTGTTATCTCCCCTCGAATTTCTGGCTGGCCGGATGCGAGCTTGCGCGCTCGCACCGGGCCGGCTGACGTCCTGCACCGCTATTATTTGCTGGCGGGAGCCGGCGGAGTGCCGCCGTTCGCCTTGGCCGCTTCCGCCGCCGCCCTGGCCGCTTCCGCCTTGAAGCGCTCGCCCTGCTCGGCGGCCGTGTTCGGCCAGTCGTGATCGGGCCAGGTGTGCAGGCGGGACTTGAACTTCCAGCCCTTCGGCGTCTTCACATAGGTGTCTTCGTAGCCACCCTGCCATTCGATGCCGTACTTGTTGCCACCGGCGCCGGTTGCGAGCAGCGTCGAAATGCCGCGCGCGCCTGTCGCCGTGGGAATGATCGTCTGGCTCGTAACGATGTGATGCACCTGCACCGCGTTCGGCGTAGCCCGCCTCGCGCGACAGCCGCCCTTGCCGCCACCGCCCGCATTCGCAAGCTCCTCACGCCCGCGGTACCAGATCTTCGGACTGGGGCTTTCCCACGCAGACGACACACCGAATGTGGCGTCGTCCGTGTACATATCCGCGTAGTCGTAACCGCTGTTGGTGCAGTGATCGATCTTGTACGGATAGCCGCCGGTGAGCTCCTGGATCTCGATGTAATCCTGGGGAGTGAGCTTGGGAGCACCCTGTACGAAGGCCATGCCCGGCAACAGGGTGGCCGCACCGAACGCGAGCATCCTCAGTTTCGTGTTCTTGTTCATGACGTGTTTCCTCTTCTGCCTCAGAACCGTTTCCGCAGGGACAGCGACAGCTCACGCGGCGGCGCTATGACGCCGGCGGTGGCCACCGTGGAGCCCTGGAACAGTGTGTAGAAGTAGTACTTGTCGAACAAGTTGGTCGCCGCCAGCGTCGCCGTCCACGACTTCTCTTCGCCGAACTGGTGTTCGATCTGCGCGTTGTAGATGGTGTGGGCGGGCACCGTGTCCTGCGGACCGGAGGGAGACTGCAGTGAAGGCGAGAACACGAAGGTTTGGACGCTCGTGTAGTTCGCGTCGATGCGCGGCGTCAGCGTGCCACCAAATACCTTCATGGCATATTGGATACCCGCGCTGGCGTTCACTTTCGGCTGCGGCAGGTTGCCCGGACGCAGGTAGCCCGGCTGGCCCGGCGTGGTCACGCCGTTGATGAAGTGGTTGTAGCCGCCGGAAAGATTCATCAGCAGGCCATCGATCGGCTCCGCAGTGACTTCGAGCTCGAGGCCCTCGATCTCCGCAGGTGTACCAATCGTGATACCCCAGCCGATGGCACCACCGGGAGGACACTCGGCAGCCGACAGGCGGCGCGTCGGAGGCGGTGCTTCACCCAGACACTGGAAGCCCGCCTGACCGGTGAGCCGCGTGGGGTAGTCGCTATAGAACGCGGCAAGGTTGGCGCGCAGGCGGCGGTTGAACCACTCCGTCTTCAAACCCGCCTCGTAGGCGGTCAACTCTTCAGCCGGATATTCCGAAAGCTGATAGATCGTGTTGACGATGGTGGTGATACCGGCCGGGCGAGAACCCGTGGCAACCGTTAGATAGCCCAGCATTTCGTCCGTGAACTTGTAGCTCCCCGACAGCAGCCAGTCCGTGCGATTCGCCTTCACTGAGAACGGAATCGTGCGGTTGAACAGCGGCGGATGGTCGAGCCTCGCGTCTTTGTCCGTCTGCGCGTAACGCAGGCCGGCCGAGAAGTCGAGCTTGTCGGTGACGTGATAATCGCCGTGGACGAACGCCGAACGCGTGTCCGTGTGGAAGATATCGTCTTCGGTGAAGTTGATCGTGATGAAGTCGATATCGCCGGTCAGGTTGTTACGCGAGTTCAGGTAGTAGAGACCCGCGACCCAATCCAGCTTGTCGTTGAACGACGTGCCGGTGAGACGCGTCTCCGCCGTGTACTGGCGCGTGTTGAAGAACACCTGGCCCTGCACGTAACCGAGCGGCGAAAGGTCGCCCGCCTGGTGAAGCAGTCCGCCGTTCTCGTTGGCCGCCAGTATCGTCTTCCAGTGGATCTTGTCCGTGAAGTCGTAGTCGATGCGGAACGATGCGTCCTTGCCGTGCTGGCCCTGCGAATTGTTGAACGTGATGCCTTCGAGCGGCCGGCCGAACGTGGCGTAGCTCGAATACGGACGGCCCGGAGGAGGCAGGAAGCGGTTGTCGTACTTGAAGCGGACGGGGCTGTTCGGGTCGTCGTATGCCGCAGCGAGCCTCGCGGTATAGACGGAGTTGAACCCGTCAGCGGGCTTCGGGTGCGCATCTACCAGGATTTCGCCCGGGGCTTCGTCGTCTTCCTTGTAGTAGGCGATCTTCGCCGAGAACTCGAGATCGTCGCTGGCTACATAGCGCAGCATCACCTGGCCCGCGCCGAGGTTGGTGCCGCCGAACGTGCCGGTTTTGCAATCGCGCTGGAAGGCGCTGCGATCGGCACTCGGGAATTTCCCAGCGAGCTCCGGCGTTCCGAGACGCTTCATCTCGCAGGTGAAGTCGAGCTGGTCGACATAGCCGTCCTGGCGCTTGGACTGGCCGGACACGCGAATGAACAGATTTTCCGAGATGGCGGTGTCGTACGCGCCCTTCAACTCAACCGCGTTACGGCTGCCATACGACGCGGAGAAGAAGCCGGTGTCATCACCCTTCGGCTGCTTCGAGTAGATGCTGATCGTGCCACCGATGCTGGCGTTGCCGGCAAGAGTGCCCTGCGGACCGCGCTTCACTTCGATGTGGTCGACGTCCGAAAGGTCGAGGTTCGCGCCGACCAACGTGCTGTGATACACGTCGTCAACGTAGATACCGACCGCCGGGTCACGCGCGAAGCTGTAGTCGCCTGCGGTGACGCCGCGCATGGAGATGGTTGGTGTCGGGCCCTGCACTGCATCGCCCGGATGCGTGTAGAGGTTCGGAACGGCCTGGCTGAGCGAGGCCACATCTACGATGTTGCGGCTCTCCAGTTCTACGCCGGTGACCGCCGTGATGGCGAGTGGCGTCGTCTGCAGGTTTTCCTGCTGGTAACGAGCCGTGACGACAACGCTCTGTAGCCCGGTTTCAGAGTCTGAATCCTGTGCCAGCACTGGCGTTGTCGCGGCGAGTGTCATTGCAAAAAGGCCGGCGCCCGGCAAATAGCGGCCGCATGCGCGGCCAGCGCGGTATCCACGTCGAATCATCTTAATCCCCCTCAGCTGCTGCTCTACGTACCTGTTACATGCGCTCTCGCGTTATTTGCCGTGAAGCCACGCGATGAGCTGCCAATACACCTCCTTGTGTATCTTTTTTAACTTGCGCCGGATGCTAGCAGCGCCCCTCAAGCCCGAGAACGCTTGGAATCGAGCGATCAGCTTTCGAAAGTTTGATCGACGGCACGCGGTTTGCGCGGTGGCGCAGCCGCCACGCGCGCGGTGGATTGAGGCTTTGGGGGTGATGTGAGGGCGCCAAAAAGGGGTGTTTGCCCATGAGCATTGCCTTGCCGCCGCCGGCTCCTCTACCCCAAAATAAAGACTTGCTGGGCCGCCCGGCGATTGAGCGCTCTCGATCTTCCAGGGCGGCCGAGAAGGCGCCCCCTCCCCACGACCCATAAGCGAACCAATTGCAAGCTAAGTCCCCGTCCACATTACCCTTAATTCAGGTGTCAACGGCCCCGCGCCGGGGTACTCTTCAGGCCACACCGTATGGGCACCCGCGACACTCAGACTCGCATCGTCAATGCGGCCGTGGAGCTCTTCAACGACCACGGCACCGCTGCCGTATCGCTCAACCGCATCGCGGAAGCCTGCCTCATCAGCAAGGGCAACCTGCACTACCACTTCCAGAACAAGCAGGAAATCATCCGCTGCATCTTCCAGCGCCTGCTGGATGAAATGGACGCCAGCTGGTATCGCGACCACCTGGCCCCCACGCTCGAGCACATGGCGGCGATGTTCGTGCGCCAGCTGCAGCTGATCCTCAAGTACCGGTTCTTCTATCGCGAGATGGCCGACCTGCTGCGCGCCGACCGCCTGCTGCGCAAGCGCTGGGCGGACAATCGCGAGC
>JBDTUL010000243.1:0-8860 GCA_040007735.1 Gammaproteobacteria bacterium
AGCACATCATGAATTTCATAACTCTCACCCTGCTGTCATTTGCGACGGCTTCGGAATCTAGAGCAGCGGGGGCTCGCCGACGGCGCCGAATGGCGAGCGGTCAAAGCGTGGGATCGAACGGTCCGGAGGGGCGTCTTCAGACGCTCGTCTGATCTTTGAACAGGCGTGCCTGGCGACGGGAGACTTCCACTTCGGGGCCGCCACGCAACTGCACGTGCAACCGGCCAGCCACGCCAAGCTCCACGCTCTCGATGAACTCGAGATTGATGATTTGCTGGCGGTTGGCGCGGAAGAAACGTTTCGGGTCCAACCGCAGCTCGAGCACGCTCAGCGGACGCCCCAGGAGGGGTTGCAGTTTGTCCCACGACAGCCGCACATAGTTGTCCTCGGCCGTCAGCAGCCTCACCTCCCGCAGAGGTATGAACCAGCATCGATCGCCATCGCGCACGAAAAGCTGCTCCAACACCGCTTGCGGCGGCGGTGGGGAAGACGTGTTCGCGGTGCGCACTCGGGCCAGCGCCGCGGCGAGACGCTCCGGCTCGATGGGCTTGAGCAGGTAGTCGAGCGCATTCACCTCGAATGCCTGCACGGCGTGTCGATCGTGTGCGGTGGTAAAGATCACGTGCGGGGCTCGCTCGAGGCGGGCGAGCAAGTCGAAACCCGACCCGCCCGGCATCTGAATGTCGAGGAAGATCAGGTCTGGGGATAGCCGGTCGATAGTCGCTTCAGCCTCATCGACATGACTTGCCTCGCCAATGATCTCGAGCCAGGGGAACTCGGTGAGCAGGCGTCGCAATTCGCGCCGTGCCAGTGCCTCATCGTCGATGATCACAGCCTTCATGGCGCGACCGGCATGCAGACCCGGGCAGTGGCCCAGCCCGGCCGGGACAGATCCAGATTCAACGTGGCCTGCGGCCCGAACAAAAGTCGCAGACGCTCAGTCGCGTTGACCAGCCCGATGCCCTGGTGCGCCGGACGCTGCGGCTTCACCGGGCAGGGGTTCTCGACCTGCAGAACCAGGAGCGGCCCCTCGAAAGCTGTGAACACTGTCAGCACGCCTCCGGAAGGGAGTTCTGCGATGCCGTGCGTGATGGCGTTCTCGACGAGGGTCTGCAACAACATCACGGGGATGCGCCGGGTGAGAGTCGCCGGCGCGATGTTGCGCTGGACGCTCAATCGTTCTCCGCAACGGAGCGATTCGAGCGCGAGGTAGTCGTCGACGATCGCGAGCTCCTGGTCCAGCGAGACGAGCTCGTCGTGGCCGGAGTTCAGCGTGTACCGCAGCGTGTGCGCGAGTTGAGTCACAGCCTTCTGCGCGCGCGCCGGCTCGTCTGCTATGAGTGCACGCACGGTGTTGAGCGCATTGAACAGGAAGTGCGGATTGAGCTGCGATTTCAGCAAGCGCAGTTCCGAGAGCTGCAGCGCCCGGGCGAGCTCCGATTCGCGCAGCTCCGCCCATTTTCGATGTCGCAGCGATCGCGCCTCGAAGTACAGCAGGCTCCATAAAAGGAAGAGCGTGAGCCAGTTCAGTGCGCGCAGCAGGAACACGTTCTGCAGTGGGAAAGAAGGCGGCGCGCTTGCGACATCGGTCTGCCAGGACGCGACTCCGGTCAGAGTATTGAGTACCGCCGCAGGAACGCTGAAGGCGATGCAAGCCGCCAGAACACGCGGCACGCGGGCCCTGAGTCTCATTCGGGCCCACGCATACTTGTGAATGAACAGGTGCAGCAGGTGCGTCAGCGAGAGTCCGATGGCTCCCAGAATCGTCACCTCTGCAAACGAGGCCCCCCATGACAAGTGGCCGTCAAGAATAGCGGCGAATACGTTGAGGGCAGCATAGGTTCCCCAGCCTGCCAGCTGGCATATCCAGTAGGCGCGTTGGGAGTCCGGCAGCGGCGCGGGGGGCGACGCGCTCACTTTCTATTCTTTCTGGCCCATCGGCACGAACAGCGCACTCGAATGGGCGCGGTCGTGATAGAGCGTTACGGTAACCACGCGCGCATCCTGCATGGACTCGGCCGACACGTCTACCCCAGAGTTGTAGTTCTTCTGGCTGTAGATTGAATTGACTGGCGCGATCACCAGCCGCAAGCGGCTTCCTTGCTCGATGCGCCGTGAAGTGAACGTGAAGCCCTTGAAGTCGTAGCGCTGTGGCTTCCGAGTGGTGATCAGTTTTGCTTCACGCGCACTTTCACGATAGCGCGCGCGCTTCAGGTCGCTGGTCAGCAGAATGGAACCGCCGTCTTTGCGAATCTCATAGACGGATACCGAGAAATCGGTGTCCGGCTGATCGATCGAAAGCCAGGCGGAGAGCGTGAAGAATCCGCTGACCTCCGTGTCTTTCTCGAAAGGCGCGCTGTGGTAGACGAGCTGTTTCCCGCGCCTGGCGTAGATCAAACTCTGGCTGGTGAAGCTCGCCGGATCGAGTGTGGCTTCGAGCGCGGCCGGGCTCAGGTCACGAGCATCGTGCTCGTAGTGATCTGGCTTGCCCGTGGCCAGCTTGGGCCCGAGTGAACCGGAACTCAGAACATCGGTAGCGTTGGTCGCGGAGTCGAGGTAATACGCACGCGACTCAGCCGTGACGCCCTCCAGCGTATCGGCGTAGCGCCAGGTGTCCGCACGCATCACGTAGTAAGCGACGTTTTTCTTCAGGAATACCGGTTTGGGCCCTGCCTGCATCGCCCAGCCGTACCAATCCACATGCAGCTTCAGAAGATCGACCAGGCTCGCGGCGCCGAAAGTGAGACCACCAAACTCGGCCTTCGGTGCGTGCGTGCCAGCGTGATCCCAAGGGCCAATGACGAGATAGTGTCTCGCCCGGCCTTCTGGCGAGGCGCTTTTCATGTACTCGCGGTAGTGAGCGATTGCGCCGGGCTGATCGTCGTCGTAGCTGCCCGTGATCGTCAGGATCGGAATCGCGAGTTTCGCGTATTGCTCCGCCGTCGGATTGTAGCGGTCCCAAAAGGCGTCAACGGTCGGATGCGCCAGCCATTGCTGGAAGACGGCCGACGGATTGCCAACCCGAGTGTCGAGCGTGTTGAAGGGTGACCCGGACTCGAACCACTCGCGATATCGGCTGACCCAGAAGGATGCATCGCCGGCAATGCCATCCTGCAAGGCATGACCCCCGGTGAAGTTCAGCCATTGCACCAGGTACGGATAAAAAATGTTCCCGCGCATCGGGAAATCGACGCCTGCAAACGGCGCCGCCGTGGGCACGATGGTGGCGAGGTGCGGTGGCAGTTCCTTCGCGGTGGCCCATTGATCGTACCCGGTGTATGAGCCGCCCGACATGGCGACCTTGCCGTTGCAATAGGGTTGCTGCGCGAGCCACTCGACCACGTCATAGCCATCCTTCGCTTCCTGGATGAACGGCTCGAAGTGTCCCTCCGAATCGCCACGGCCACGAACGTCGACGGCCGCGAACGGAAAGCCATGCGCGGCGAAATAGACGCCGCGATCATGATAGGTCTGCGCGATGTAGGGCGTGAGTGTGAAGATGCAGGGTGCCGGCGCCTTCTGATCCCGCGGCGTGTAAAGCAAAGCGTGCAACCGCACGCCGTCGCGCATTGGAATTGCCGCGTTCCACTGGAAGTTCACCCGGACAGCGGCGGCCAGCGGCGGCGTCTCATCTGCCATCGCTACAAACGGCAGCATCAGGGCCAGAATGAGCAGTGCGCGGCTCGTCGATTTGAGTGTCATGGCCTGTTACGCGCCCCAGACTCCGGCAGGGATCTGAACGCAGCCTTGCGAGTAGATCTGCGACACGAGTGGGTCGTCGAGCAGGAACCACGGCCCGTCCAGATCGACGATGTCGCACAGCTGACCCGCCACAAACGCAGGGGCCATTGCGAGCGTCGATCCACCCATGTTGCCCACCATCACTTTGAGACCCAGCCGGCGCGCGTGCTCCGCCATCATCATCGCTTCGGTCAGACCGCCGCACTTGTCGAGCTTGATGTTCACGACGTCGAACCGTTCACGGTGCGCGTCCAGTTCCTGGAGATCCTGAATGCTCTCGTCGGCCGCTACCGGGATGGGTGAGCGCCAACCATCCAGCAGCGCTTCAGCGCCCCGCCGTATGGGCTGCTCAAGCAGGGAGACTTTCTCATCCACGAGCACGGCGACGAGCCCGTCGAGACCGTTACCGTCGTATCCCTGATTGGCGTCGACGCCAATCCAGACATCCGGCAGCGCCTTGCGAACTGCGCGGACACGCTCTGTATCCGCCGCGAGATCGCCATCGAGCTTCATCTTGATCGCGCGGGCCCCTGGAAAGGAGGCAAGGCGGCGGACGATGACGCCGGGCTCGTCGGCCGAAAGCGTAAAGGTCGTCAGCAAGGGGCGCGGCGCAGGGAGCCCGGCCAGTTTCCAGACCGGCTCGCGGGCGCGCAGCGATTCGAGCTCCCAAAGCGCGCAGTCGAGCGCGTTTCGGGCGCCACCGGGCGGCAACAGAGTGCGCAAGGCAAGACGATCCGTTCCCGCTTCGATGGCTTCGCGGCAACGCTCGATCTCTGATTCGATATGCGCGGCATCGTCTTCGAGATAGTAGACGCCCGCCGCTTCACCGCGACCGGCCAGGGCTCCGCCGGTCAGTGTCGCGATGACTGCGGGCATCGCCTCGAAGAGGTAACCGGAGATTCGGAACGGCTCGCGCAGGCGCATCGCGGCCCGGCGATGGGTGAGGGTCAGTGCGCTCATCGAGCGGAAACGAGCCAGCGGTGTGGCCATGATTTATTCGACATCATGGCCACTATCTAGGCATAGATTAACTTACGTTTCAATAACAGAAACAACGGTGCCCTCGTCCTCATCGGACTCGAGAGCGGGCCCGGCCTTCCAGCTCCGCCCGGCGAACTGGGAGAGCCGCTGGATGCCGGAGCCGGCGCACACCGAGAGCACCCGGCACGGCGCATCGCCGACCCAGATATAGGCGTGCGCCATGCCGCTGTCGAAGTAAACCGAGTCGCCCGCGGTGAGCGCCAACGGCGCATAGAGATCGGAGTGCAACTCCATGGCCCCCGAGAGGATGTACAGATACTCCTCGCCGGAATGTCTGACGAGCCCGCCCAATTGATCGACGCTGCGATTTCTGACGTCGATGATGACCGGCACCATCAGCTTTCCCAGCAGGTCGGCCGCGGGATAGTGGTGCATGTGCCGTTCCGAATTCGCGTCCCGCCACTTGCCCGCACGGGCGACGCTGCGCCGGCCCAGGGCGGCCGGGGCGTCGGTCGCCTGGGCCCCGACGACCAGCTCGCCGACATCGATGCTCAGCCCCTGCGCGAGCGTGACCAGCTTGTCGTAGGTCATCGCCATTTTGCCGTTCTCGAGCTTCGACAGCGTCGAGAAGGGCATGCCGGTCCGTACGGCCAGCGCGCGCAACGTCAGCCCCTGCTGGTTTCGAGCCGCTTTGATCGCAAGGCCGGGATGGGCGCTGTTTGTCTTGGACTTTCTCATCGTTCCTCTGCGCTCGCAAGCGGCGCACTGGAAAGGTACAACGAAAAGCAGTGCGCCACGATCAGAAAACTGTTGCTAAACCGGAAACAGCCGTCATGATGTCCGAAAACGCCTTCAGGCGGGGGAATGACAATGACGTATCGAATCAGGGTCCTGCAGACGATCATCGCTGCGGTCACTTCGGTCTCTCCTGCGCTGGCCCAGCAGGCAACCAAATCGAACGCGGGTGGCGAGGTCGTACTCGAGGAAATCGTCGTGACGGCGCAAAAGCGCGTCGAGCGCCTCATCGATGTTCCGCAATCGATATCGGTCATCTCTTCTGAAGATTTGACGCGCGGTCACGCCGAGCGATTCTCAGATTATTTCACGCGTATCCCGAGCGCGAGCATCGTCGAGTCGCAAGCCGGCGATGCGCGGCTGATCCTGCGCGGTATCAACACCGGCGGCGTGGGTGCGACGGTGGCCACGTATGTGGATGAGACGCCGTATGGGTCGGCCACATCACTGGCCAATGGTGCCGTTCTCGTCCCTGACTTCGACCCTTTCGATCTCGATCGCGTCGAGGTGTTGCGCGGCCCGCAGGGGACGCTGTACGGCGCGAACTCGCTCGGCGGCCTGGTCAAATTCGTACCCATCGCGCCCACGACGGATGCCATTCACGCCTCGGCGGAAGTGGGTATGGAAAGCGTGGACAATGGAGAAACCGGCTGGTCGGCCCGTTCAGCGGTGAACCTGCCGGTCACCGATACGGCGGCGGTTCGCGCCAGTGGCTTCTATCGCGACTACGCAGGCTATATCGAAGATCCGAAGCGCAGTGGCGAGGTAAACGGCGGCAAAGCCTATGGCGGCCGCATCTCGGGCCTCTATCAGCCGACTGACGCGTTCAGCCTGCGCGGTACTGTTTTCGTGCAGGACCTGGAGAGCAACGGCTCGAACGAGGTCGACTCCGACCCGCTCACCCTGCAGCCCACGCACGGCGAGTTCAGCCAGAGCCGCCTGGCCGACACACCCAACGATATCAAGTACCGCATCTATAACGTCACGGCCGACTACGATTTCGGCCCGACGACTCTGGTGTCCTCGACGAGTTGGGGCACGCTGGATCAGAAAGGCGTGGTCGATGCCAGCGGCCTGTATGGCGCGCTCTTCAGCGATATTTTTGGACAGCCCCTGGGTGCGGCCCTCGATGCAAACGTGACTCAGCGGCGCTTCACTGAAGAGGTTCGCCTCGCCTCCTCGGGCGACACGACATTGGAGTGGACCATCGGCGCGTTCTACACGCACGAGAAGAACGCGATCATCCAGGCGCTCAATGGCATAGACGATCCTACGGGCGCGCCCATTCCCGATTTCGCTGACCTCTTTGCGGGAACGGACGCCTCGACATACCGGGAAGTCGCCGGCTTCGCGAGTGGTACCTATCACTTCACTCCGAAGTGGGCTTTGGCCGCAGGCGCGCGCTACAGCCACAACAAGCAACGCGACGACCAGAACGCCATCGGGCCGCTCGCCGGAGGGGGTTTCTCATTTACCGGCGACTCGTCGGACAGTGCGTTTACCTACTCCGTCGCCCCGTCGTTCAAGCCGAACGAGCAGACCACTTTCTATGCGCGCGTTGCGCGCGGCTATCGGCCGGGCGGCCCGAACCTGTTGCCGTTCGGCGCACCCGACACGGTTTCGCGGCAGTTCTCCCCCGACACGACCACCGACTACGAGGTGGGCGTCAAAACAGAGTTGCTCGAGCGGCGGCTCGCCGTGGAGCTGACGGGGTTCTACACCGATTGGAAGGACATCCAGCTCTTCGCGAGCGTCGAGGGATTCGGTATCAACCAGAACAGCGGCGGTGCGCGCAGTAAAGGCATCGAGCTGTCGTTGACCGCAAGGCCGATTCAAGGCCTCACGCTCAGCGCCAGCGGTTCGTATATCGATGCCGCGCTGACCGACGACGCGCCCGACGTTGTGGGAGGCCTGTCGGGAGACAGACTGCCCTACGCCCCGCGCTTCTCCTCGACACTGGGCGTCGACTATGAACGGCCCCTCACCGCCAGCACGAATGGCACGGCTGGACTGAGCTGGCACTACACCGGCACTCGGGACTCAGCCTTCGATACCAGTTACGGCCAGCGTGAGTTGAGCGCGTTCAGCCAGGTGGATGCCCACGCGGGGGTCAGCATTGCGCGCTATCGCATCGATGCCTATGTGCGCAATCTGACGGACAGCCGCGGAATCACCAATGTCGGGGCTGCCGGATCGGCTCAGAACGGTGACATCGCGGTCGCCGTGACGCGTCCACGCTCCTTCGGAGTAACGCTCGGCGTACGCTTCTAAAGTCGAACCAGGAACGAGGAATGAGTATGCGCATCGTGCAAACCGTCGCGGCATTTCTCGTAGCCCTGGCAGCCATTCAAAGTTCGGAAAGCCTCGCAAGCGAAACTGAATCGGCGAATCACGCCGCGGAACTAACCGCGGCGGACATTGATACGTGGCTCGATGGGATGATTCCCTATGCCCTCGCGACGGGCGACATCGCAGGCGCCGTCGTGGTGGTTGTCAAAGATGGCCAGGTGCTCAGCCAACGCGGCTACGGCTATTCGGACATGAAGACGCGCCAGCCGGTCGACCCGGAGCGCACGTTGTTCCGTCCGGGGTCGATCTCGAAGCTGTTCACCTGGACGGCGGTAATGCAGCAGGTCCAGGCCGGCAAGCTGGACCTCGATCGCGATATCAACGACTACCTCGATTTCAAGATTCCGCCGGCGTACGGCAAACCGATCACGCTGCGCAACCTGATGACCCACACGGCCGGGTTCGAGGAGGCACTGAAATATCTCATTGCCGACCGGGTGGAAGTGCTGAAGCCCCTCGATACGATGCTGAAACGCTGGGTGCCCGAGCGCATGTATGCGCCCGGAAGCATGGCCGCCTACTCGAACTACGGCGCGTCACTGGCGGGCTATCTCGTCCAGCGCGTGTCCGGGGAACCCTTCGATCTCTACATCCAGCGGCACATCCTGGAGCCGCTGGGCATGGCGCACTCGACCTTCACTCAGCCGCTGCCCGCCGCACTCGCAGCCGGCATGTCCAAAGGGTATTCGCTCGCCTCGCAGGACCCGAAGAACTATGAACTGGTGACGCAAGCGCCGGCAGGCGCCCTCGCCGCCACCGGTGCCGATATGGCGCGGTTCATGATTGCGCACCTCGCCCGCAACGGCTCCTTGCTTGATGCACAGACCGCGGAGCTGATGTATCGCACGGCGAACACACCCATTCCGGGCCTTCCGGGAATGGCGCTCGGCTTCTACCACGAAGACCGCAACGGCCTCACGATCATTGGCCACGGTGGCGACACGAACTGGTTCCACTCCGACCTTCACCTGTACCTGGATAAAGGCGTCGGGCT
>JBDTUL010000244.1:0-8845 GCA_040007735.1 Gammaproteobacteria bacterium
CGGCCCGCGTGCGCGCCGCGCGCCAGGCCGGCGACCCGATCATCTTCGGCGACTCGGCGGATGAGGGCCTGTTGATGAAGGCGGGTCTCGAGAACGCGAGCGCCGTCGTCATCAGCTTCTCGGACCCGACGACTTCCATCGGGATTCTTCGCACCATCCGCGCCGTGCGCGCCACCGTGCCGGTGCTCGTGCGCACGCAGGACGACGTGCAGCTCAACGAGCTCAAGTCTGCGGGCGCCACCGAGGTGGTGCCGGAAACGTTTGAAGCAGCGCTGATGCTCGTGTCGCAGGTGCTCATGCTGCTCCACGTGCCGGTGAGCAAGGTCGTTCGCACCGTCGGCGAAATTCGCAACAGCCGCTACGCCGTGCTCCGGAACACGCTCACGCGGGACTGGAATACGCCCATCGAGCCGATGTCGGAGCACGGGGAGGAGCTCAAAACCGTGGTGCTGCCGCCGGGTTCGTGGGCCATCGGGCGAACGCTCGACCAGGTGCGGGAGCAAGGCGCAGAGGTCACCTTTACCAGCGTTCGCCGGCACGGCATCGTCGGGCGTGAGCCGGGCGGGGAGACCTCGCTGCGCGATGGCGACATCGTGGTGATCTACGGGTCGCCGAAGGCGCTCGAGCACGCGGAATCAGTTTTGCTGGCGGGATGAGTTGCAGCGGGCCTTCTCGCGGCCATCCTGAAACTGCTAAGGAGTTGTCATGCACAAGAGTCGACTAGCCGGCTTCATCATTGACTGCAAGACGGGCAATCTCGATGAGGCTGCTGCGTTCTGGAGCCAGGCGCTGGGCTATCCACGCAAGCACACCGAGAGCGCGGAAGAAGACCCCCTGTATCGGCACCTGGACAGCGGGCCCAATGGCCTGCATGTCGAGGTGCAGAAGGTGGATCACCCTTCCCGGGTACACCTCGACATCGAGACGGACGATATCGAAGCCGAAGTCGTGCGGCTGGAGGCGCTCGGCGCCAAACGCGTGACGAAGGGCCGCCGCTGGTGGGTAATGGAAGCGCCCACGGGCCAGCGGTTCTGCGTGGTCCGCCCGCAGAGTGAGGATTTCAATACGGGCGCGAACATCTGGAAATAGGGCGGTGCCGGCACCCTCGGCAGTGGTCAATTCTTAGCCGCCCGGCGATTGGGCGCTCTGGGTTGAGGCTGCGCGTATGCGAGTCTTCGCCCTATCTCTGTGGCGGATGCTGGTCTAAGGGTAGAATCCGCCGCTCACCGTGATCCGTAGCCAAATCCATTTCCCTCCCCAGCACGAAGCGCTTCGGGAGGATGTTCACGCCCTCGGCGGCCTGGTGGGCGAGATCCTGAAGGAACAGGGCGGTCCCGAACTCCTGGATCTGGTCGAGCACGATCGGGTGGCCGCCATCGGCCGGCGTGAAGGCGACCCCAGGGCCAGCGCCGAGCTCATTGCCCGCGTGCAGGGTCGGCCGCCTCATCTGGCACGCGACCTGGTGCGCGCGTTTTCGACCTGGTTCCAGGTGGTGAATCTGGCGGAGAAGGTCCACCGCATCCGCCGCCGTCGCGAGTACTTCGTGAAGGACAGCGACAAGCCGCAGCCCGGCGGCGTGCAGGCAGCTCTCGTCAATCTCAAGAACCAGGGCCTCTCGCTCGAGGATGTGCTCGAGCTCATCGGCAGCGTTCGCATCGAGCCGGTGTTCACCGCGCACCCAACCGAATCCACGCGCCAGACCATCCTGCGCAAGCAGCAACACGTGGCGCAGCTTCTGCTCGATCGCCTGAACCCCACCCTCACGCCAAATGACATGCGTGCATTGTGGGGCGGCATTCGCACCGAGCTCACGGCGGGCTGGCAGACCGAAGACCATCCACGCGAAAAGCTCACCGTCGCGGATGAGCGCGAGCACGTGCTGTTCTATCTGACGGACGTTCTCTATCGCGTGGTGCCGCCGTTCTTTGAAGAGATCGCGCTGGCACTGGAAAAACTATACGGCGTGCCCGCCGAGTCGCTGCAGCTGCCGTGCGTAATTCACTTCGGCACGTGGGTCGGCGGCGACATGGACGGCAATCCGGACGTCCATGCGAAAACCATTCGCGAGACGCTGGCCCGGCAACAGCAGGCCATCGTCAACACGTATTTCCGCGAGACGCAGGCGCTCGTGCGACGGCTCTCGCAGAGCGCGAGCCGCATCAGCATCTCGCCGGCGTTGGCCAAGCGCATCGACGAGTACATGACGCTGCTGCCCGGCGCGCGCTCCATAACACCAGCCCGGCATGATCGCATGCCATACCGCGTGTTTCTGGCGCAGGTGGGCGAGCGCCTCCGTCACACCTATGACGGCCGCGCGAACGGCTACGCAAATGCTCAGCAGTTGCGCGCCGATGTGGAGTTGATTGCAGAGAGTCTGCGCACGAACAAAGGCGCGAACGCCGGGCTGTTTTACGTGCAGCGTTTTCTGCGCCGAATCGATACGTTCGGTTTTCACTTGGCCACGCTCGACGTTCGCCAGCACACGAGTGTTCATCATCAGGTGCTGGCGCAGGGGCTCGATGATGCTCATTGGTGCGCCAGGTCTGCAGCCTCGCGGCGCGCATTGCTTGCCGAAGCTTTAGCTGCGGACACCGGTCCGCGCGGCGAGCTCGACGCGCTCGGCAAGCGCACCTTGGGTGTCTTCGAAGCGCTCGTTCAAAGCCGCCATCGCTATGGGGCGCGCGCGGTCGGCTACTTCGTGGTCAGCGGCGCTTCCAGCGCCGACGACATCCTGGCGCCGCTTCTGCTGGCGCGCTGGGCAGATGCGTACGACAAGCGCACGGGCGAAATCGCTATCGATGTCGCGCCCCTGTTTGAATCGGTAGAGACGCTCGAACGCTCCGGCGACACGATGCGTGAGCTGCTCGCGGATCCCGTTTATCGGCGGCACCTCGAAGCGCGAGGGCGCAAGCAGTGCGTGCTCATCGGCTATTCGGACAGCAATGAGGAAGACGGGCCGTGCGCGTCCCGCTTCGCCACGCATCAGGCCCAACGCACGCTTGCGCGCGCGCTGGAGACAGACGGCGACAGCTTCGTCATTTTCCACGCGCGTGGCGGCAGCACTGCGCGCGGTGGCGGTCGAGTGGATTCGCTGGTGAGAGCGGCGCCCGTCGAGGCGTTGAACGGCGTGTTGCGCTTCACTGAGCAAGGCGAGGCCATCCAGCAGAGTTACGGGCTGCGGCCTATCGCCATGCGCACGCTCGAGCGCTCGTTCAACGCGCTCAGCGTCAGTACGCTGGCGGCCAAGCGCGGCAACCTCGCCCCGGATCAGGCGGATCACCTCGAATGCGCCACGCTCATCGCTGCGGCCAGCCGCACGGCTTATCGCAAGCTCGTACACGAAGAGCGCGATTTCTATAACTATTTCCGTGCAGTCACGCCCATCGACGTCATCGAGCGCATGCAGATCGGGTCGCGACCCGTGCATCGCGCCGAGCGCGGCACTCTGGATTCCTTGCGTGCCGTCCCGTGGGTATTCGCATGGACTCAAACCCGCCACATGCTCCCCGGTTGGTTTGGGGCGGGCGCAGGGCTGGCCGCGGCGCTCGAGCAGTTCGGGGAAGCGCGGGTGTGCGACGCGTACACCAACTGGTTTTTCCTGCGCAATCTGATCGACGATGTCGAAGCGATGCTCGCCCGCACAGACCTCGAAATCGCCAACGCCTATCACGTGCTGGTGCCCCAGCCCTTACATCGCTTCTTTCCCGACATTCGCCAGGAATACACTGCCGCCTGCAAGCACGTGCTGACGATCAAGCGCTGTAGCGCCTTGCTGGACTCGGATCCGACCCTGCAACGCTCCATCCAGTTGCGCAATCCGTATGTGGATCCCATGAACCTGATGCAGGTGGACTTGCTGCAACGCTGGCGCCTGACCCATCGTCAGGATCGAGACCTGTTCGAAGCGCTGCTGGCCAGCATCAGCGGCATTGCACAGGGTCTGCAGAGCACGGGTTGAGGTTACGGGGTTGAGGAATGGTAAAGAGCGATGAGGGAGAAGTAGCGATGTCCGATGCATTGACCATCCGCCGTGCCCGCGAGGATGACGTGCCGCTGGTTTTGCAGTTCATTCGCGAGCTGGCGGAGTACGAGCGGCTTCAACACGAGGTGGTCGCCACGGAAGACGGCTTGCGCAGGGCGTTGTTTGGCGCGCGTCCCTACTGCGAAGTGGTGTTTGCCAGTATTGCAGGCGAGCCGGTCGGCTTTGCGCTCTTCTTCCACAACTTCTCGACATTCCTGGGCTTGCCGGGAATCTATCTCGAAGATTTATTCGTCAGACCCAGCGCACGGGGGAAGGGCGTGGGGCAGCAACTGCTGGGTTGGCTTGCGCGGGAAACTGTTCAGCGCGGCTGCGGCCGGCTCGACTGGCAGGTGCTGGACTGGAACGAGCCCGCCATCAACTTCTATAAATCGCTCGGCGCGACACTGATGGAGGAATGGAACACATTCCGCCTCACCGGTGCCGCGCTCGAACGCGTCGCGGGCCGCAGTTAGGAATCAGTCGAGCGGCGCCTGCAGGGCACCCGCAGCCAGCGCGCCACCCATGCTGGTGATCGGCGAGGGCGCATGGCGTCCCGCGCGTGAAGGGCGCATGGCGGAGCGCGAGACAGCCTGACGCGAGAAACGTCGTGCGGCCGCAGGGCTCTCAAACTCGTCATCGCTCTCGGTGTCGGGATTACGGCCATCCAAAATTGCGAGCAGCGTGTCGCGGGCACGAGCCACGCGGCTCTTGATCGTGCCTACGGCACAACCGCAAATCTTCGCCGCTTCCTCATAAGAGAAGCCGCTGGCGCTGACCAGAATCAGCGCGGTGCGCTGTCCGGGGGACAGGATTGCCAGCGCCCGATTCAGGTCACGCAGCTCCAGGTCGCCATCGTGATCCGGCGGGACGCTGGGCTCCGGCAGTGAATCCGTATCCACGCCGTGTGCCTCGAATTTCCGGCGTCGCAGCTGGGAGTAGTGTTCGTTGCGCACGATCGTAAAGAGCCACGCTTTCAGGTTCGTGCCTGGGCGGAAGCGTTCGATATTCGCGAGCGCACGGGCCAGGGCTTCCTGTACGAGATCGTCGGCACGGGTGCCGTCTCGGGTGAGAGATCGCGCGAATGTGTGCATCTGGGGCACGAGGGCCACCATTTCTTGAGTCACCATGGGTTTCGATCGCTCCGGCTTTCAAAAATCGTGAGATGCAAGGTACTCGGGCGGCGGCTTCGCCAAAGTCGGCGGCGGGTGCACTTCGGGCGAAAGCGTTCCGATGCGCGTGTCGGACGAGTCCTACCCCGTGCCCCGAGGCTGGCGCCGTCTGGCGACAGGCCTCGTTCTTGCTTGAGCCTGAACGGCGGACCAGGAACCGCGAAGGGAAGGGCTCAATGACGACCGAGATCAAAAAAGAGGCCGATATTTACCAGGTGCGTGCCGGAATGCTCCGTCAGTGGGACGTTTGGCAAGCCCCTGCGCTTACGCCAATAGCGTCCTTCGACGACAAGGCCGCGGCGCTCAATTACGCGATGTGCCTCGCGCGTGGCCGCGTAGCGTGGCATCTGCTCCTGCGCCCGGTGCCGGCCGCGAGCCGCAATTCCGCTGCGATACGGCCGAGTACCCGCCATTAGCGCAGCTCCCGCGCCGGAGCCGGAGGCTGCCGCCCGCGCGGAGGGCCTTCGCTATACGACCGACGAATCCCCCGGCCTGAAGCGCGTGTCGCGGGGCCGGAGCTTCGGTTACGTTCACCCCGACGGGCGGCGGGTCACGGACGAGGCGACCTTGGCGCGAATTCGGTCGCTGGCCATCCCGCCCGCTTATAAGAAGGTGTGGATCTGCGTGCACCCGAACGGCCACCTGCAGGCCACGGGCCGTGACGCCCGCGGCCGCAAGCAGTATCGGTATCACCCGCGCTGGCGCACCACGCGAGACGCCACGAAGTTCGATCGGATGCTGGAATTCGGCCGCGCCTTGCCGCGAATCCGCCGGCGCGTGTCGCTCGATCTGCGCAAGCCGGGCCTGCCGCGAGACAAAGTGCTGGCCACGATCGTCAGATTGCTGGAGAGCACGCTGGTGCGAGTCGGCAATGAAGAATACGCGCGGACCAACGGCTCTTTCGGCCTCACCACACTGAGAAACCGTCACGTCGAGTTGAAGGGCGAGACGGTGCATCTCGAGTTCCGGGGAAAGAGCGGCATTCCCCATCGTGTGTCGGTGACGGATCGCGCAGTCGCCCGCATCGTGCGCGGCTGTCGTGACATTCCCGGGCAGGAGCTCTTTCAATGGGTCGATGCGGACGGCGAGCGCCACCGCATAGATTCGAACGATGTGAACGACTATCTGCGCGACGCGAGCGGCGGCGCGTTCACGGCAAAGGATTTCAGAACGTGGTTCGCAACGCTCGAAGCCCTCGCGTTGCTCAGAAAGCGGCGGGCCACCACGGAACGCGAGGCGCGCAAGCACGTTGTGGAGACTGTAGAGGCAGTTGCCAGGAAGCTTGGCAACACCCCGTCAATTTGTCGTAAGTGCTACATCCACCCGCTGGTTCTTTCGTCCTACAGTGAGGGGAAGCTACTGCTTCTAAACGGTGCAGCGGGCCCGCTGGCCCTGCGCAGGCTGCTTAAACCTGCGCGTGTGACGCGCGCACGTGGGACGCGTCCTACGCCACGTGTCGTAGTCTCGGCAATAAGTCGTCTGGTTTCGCCGACTGCGGAGGGGCCCCGTTAAGGTTGAAATGGAGACCGCATAACCGAACTCGGTTTCACTAAAGAAGAAGGGGATAGCACCTATGTCAGTGCGTAATGGATTCTTGGTCGCGGCCGTGATCGGCCTGCTTTCCGCAGGCTGCGCCACGCAGTCCGGACGACCCACAGCGGAGATCACTCGCGCACGAACGTTGATCGAGCAGGCTGAGCGTTCAGGCGCACAGCGCTACGCGGCCCTCGAGCTCGACAACGCGCGCGACAAATTGAGGCAGGCCGATGCTGCCGTAGCCGATGGTAAGCACGATGTGGCGCGCGAGCGTGCCAACGAAGCTGCCGCCGACGCGGAGCTTGCAGCCGCCAAAGCATCCAGTGGAGCAGCCCAGCAGACCGCCACCGACGTTCAGAAAGGCACGGACACGTTACAGCGTGAGGCGGATCGCAACGCGGGCGTCACGCCCCCTAATAATCCTTGAGGAATAATGAGGAATAATCACGTGAAGCAAGCAAAAATTGCCGTCTCGGCGCTGGTCAGCGCCATCCTGATTGTGGCGTGCGCGTCCGCTCCAAAGCGTGTTGAGCAGCTCGATCAGGCCCGGGCCGACGTTCAAACTCTCGCGCAGGACCCGCTCGCCCAGCAGGCAGCCGCTCGCGAGCTCGCCAACGCACGCACCTCTCTCGACGCGGCTGATGCCGCGATGAAGAAGGGTGACAAGGAGCAGGTTCTGCATTACGCGTACCTCGCTTCTCAGCAGGCGCAGACGGGGTCGGCGCGAACTGCTGAACAGCGCGCCAAGGATCAGGCAGCCCAAGGCGAGGCGGACCGCGGTCGCGTGCTGCTCGAATCACGCACCAGGGAAGCTGAGAATGCGGCCGCCGCGGCGCGTGCGCAGGCAGAGGCTGCCGAGCTGGCGAGGCAGCGGGCGGAAGCGTCGAGGCAGGAAGCGTTGAGTGCTCGTGCGGAGACGGAAAGCGTTCAGCAACAGCTCGCCGCGCTGCAGGCGAAACAGACCGAGCGCGGCATGGTGCTGACCTTGGGCGACGTGTTGTTTGACACCGGTGCAGCCACTCTCAAGCCGGGCGCGGCGTCGGTACTCGACCGTGTTGCTCAGTTCATGCAGAAGAATGCGGACATCCGGATCATGGTCGAAGGCCATACGGACAGCCGTGGGTCTGACGACTACAATCAGGGCCTCTCCGAGCGTCGTGCAATGGCGGTATCCACCGCATTGCAGACGAGAGGCGTGAACTTCAGTCGTGTTCAAGCAGTGGGCCGAGGTGAGTCATTGCCGGTTGCGAGCAACGATTCCGAATCGGGCCGCCAGCAGAATCGTCGCGTAGAGATGGTGTTCTCTGACGAGAACGGGAAGTTCGCTGCAGGCAGCAACGCGTCGCTCAGGTAAGAGCTGTCGAAGCGCTCATGCGCATCGCCAAACGAAGCCGCCGTCATGTGAAGAACATGCGACGGCTTCGCCGTAAATGGGCATAACGGTTGCTGCACTGAAGGCACCAGTGAGTTGTCTGGGAAACCCAACCTCGGGGGTCAATCCATGAGCAATCGATACGACGAGCAGAATTTTTCGCGCCATGAGCGCGATCGGGAACGTGAGCTCCATCGCCACGGGGAAGACGACTACATCGAGCATTCGCAGCGGTTCGGTCAGCGCGAGCCCTACTCCGCGAGTGGATCGGGCTATCAGCCAGACCGGCAGCAGCATGATGACTACGCCCGGCATTCCAGGCGCGGTGAGTGGAGCGACCGTCCTGGCGAGAGTCGCTACAGTGAGAGCCAGTATGGCCAGCGGCGTTACATCCAGGATCGCTATGAACCGCAGCCCGAAGGACGCTGGAGCCGCAGTGGCTACGGCGGCGGCCAACCTGGATATCAAAGCGGTTATCGCGGAGCGCGTGGGTATGCGCCGCCTGCCGATGAATGGCGTCGTGGCCGGTCTTTCGGAGTGGGCCACACCGGCAGCGCCGATCACGGGTATCAGGAAAATCGCGACGGTTACGGACAGCCAGGCCGCTATGACACGCAGGCGCCGGGCGGCGTGGGATACAGCGGTGAGCCCCGCTTCGGTGAGGAAGTGTTCGGCGCTCCGAGTCAGCCGTCGTATTTCGGTACCGGCTCCTACAGTGGAGGCGGTGTTGGTTTCGGGGGCGGCTAT
>JBDTUL010000245.1:0-8840 GCA_040007735.1 Gammaproteobacteria bacterium
AGCATCTGATGAAGCTCACCCTCGCTCAGCTCTCCAGTCTATTGTTCCGCGCTTGTGACGATCTGCGCGGCAACATGGATGCGTCGGAGTACAAGGAGTACATCTTCGGAATGCTTTTCCTGAAGAGGCTCTCCGACCTCTTCGACCAAGAGCGTGAGCAACTCGCTAAGGACCTCAAGGCGAAAGGCATGGCTGAAAATGCCATCGCCAAGCAACTTGAGAACCCAGACAAGTACACCTTTTTCGTCCCCGAGGAAGCGCGGTGGAACAAGATCCGTCACCTAAAAACCAACGTCGGTTCTTCGCTCAATAAGGCGCTCGAAGCCCTCGAGGACGCAAACGTCGATGCGCTACAGGATGTGCTCAAGCACATTAACTTCAACCGCAAGATCGGTCAGCGCACGCTCGACGACGACACGCTGGCGAACTTCGTTCAGAACTTCGAGAAGATCCCGCTTCGCGACGAGAACTTCGAGTTTCCCGACCTCCTCGGCGCCGCCTACGAATACCTGATCAAGTACTTCGCCGACTCCGCGGGGAAGAAGGCCGGCGAGTTCTACACGCCTGCCGACGTCGTGAGGACGATGGTCGAGATCATCGAGCCGCAAGCCGGCATGAGCATCTACGACCCGACCGCCGGGTCTGGCGGCATGCTCATCCAGAGCCGCGACTACATCACCGAGTGCGGCGGCGATCCCCGCGACCTCTCCCTCTTCGGCCAGGACAACATCGGGACCACCTGGTCCATCTGCAAGATGAACATGCTGCTGCATGGCATCTCGCATGCGGACATCCGGCAGGAAGACACGATCCGCAGGCCGCAACACAAGGACGAAAACGGCGAGCTCAGACGCTACGACCGCGTCCTCGCCAATCCTCCGTTCAGCCAGAACTACATCAAGAAGGACATTGAGTATGCGGGACGCTTCGCCGTCTGGCTGCCCGAGAAGGGCAAGAAGGCCGACTTGATGTTCGTTCAGCATATGCTCGCGGTGCTAAATGCGAACGGAAAGATGGCAACGGTCATGCCCCACGGCGTGCTTTTCCGCGGCGGCGAAGAGCGCGAAGCGCGGCGCTACTTCATTGAGCACGGCTGGCTCGAGGCGGTCATCGGCTTGCCGGCCGGCCTCTTCTACGGCACAGGCATCCCGGCGTGCCTTCTCGTAATGAACAAGACGAAGGCTCAGGCACGGAAGCACGTCGTCTTCATCAACGCCGATCGAGACTACCGCGAAGGCAAGGCCCAGAACTTCCTGCGCGCCGAGGACATCTCGCGCATTGTCCACGCCTACCGCACGCTGACGAGCGGCGCCGCCGAGGAGATTCCAGCCTATGCGCGCCGCGTGCCCGTCAGCGAGATCGCAGCCGAGGAGTTCAACTGCAACATACGGCGCTACGTCGACAACGCACCGCCGCCCGAGCCGCATGACGTTCGGGCACACCTACACGGAGGAGTTCCGAGGTCGGAGATCGATGCTCTCGGGCACTTCTGGACCAACTATCCTGAGCTTCGCGAGCGCTGCTTCCGGATGCGTGTCGGCAACACCTCGTACCTCGACTTTGTCCCTGAGGTGAGCGACCGTCTCGCCCTCGCCGAAATCGTCAACGGCGACCAGAGCGTCGCGGCCACGCACGAAGCTTTTCTCAAGACGCTCGAGGCCTGGTGGAAGAAGCACCTGCCCGGCATCGAGGCGCTGGCGCCTACCAACGGCAAGAAGGGCAATGTTTACGAGTTGCGACGCAAGCTGCTGTCGTCGATCGATCAAGCCTTCGCGCAGAGCGCGCTTCTCGACGGGCATCAAATACGCGGCGCCTTCGCGCGCTACGTTGGAGAGCTGAAGGCGGACTTCAAGTCCATCGCGGCGAGCGGCTGGGGCGCCGAGCTTATCCCGGACAACGACATCCTGAAGAGCCAGTTCCCTGAGGTCCTCACCGACATCGAGACCAAGCGCACGCGTCTGGCCGAGCTCTCAGCGTTGTTCGCGGCCGCCGACGAGGAGGACTACGAAGACGCCGATGACATCGGCGTGCTTCGGGCGACCAGGTCAAGGAATTGAAGGCGACGCTCAAACAGACGAGGGGCGAGATGAAACTCGCTAAGCGTGATCCTGGGCTGGGCGACTGGCGTGTGCTTGAGAAAGAGGCCAACGGGGTCGAGGCACAGCTCGCCCGACACAAGGCGTTCGAAGACGAGGCGAAACAACTCAAAGCCGACTTGCGCGCCGCCGAGAAAAAGCAGGAAGAGCTCGTCGCCGTCGCACGCGAGAAGATCGATCGCGACGAGGCCCGCAATGTCATCGTCGAGCGGCTGCACGGCCTACTCGTGCAGACCTACGAGTCGTACCTGCGCGCGGACCAGCGCGCGTGCCTCGCGGTGCTCGAGAATCTTCACTTGAAATACGCGGTCACCGCCGAGGACATTGAGAAGCGCCGCGATGCGGCCGCGAAGAAGCTGAAGGGCTTCTTAGTGGAGCTTGGATATGTCTGAAAGACGTCTTCCGCAAGACTGGCGCGAAGCTCAGCTCGGAAGCGTCGGAGTCTGTTTCCGCGGTCGTGGCGGTACCCGTGCCGATGAACAAGCAGATGGGTTGCCGTGCATCAGGTACGGTGATCTCTACACACACCATGACTGCATCGTCCGTTCGTTCTGTTCGGCGATTTCGCGTTCGAGGGCGTTCGCATATACCGCGCTGCAGTCAGGCGACATTGTCTTTGCCGGCTCGGGTGAGACGCCCGACGAGATCGGAAAGGCGACGGCATATTGCGATTCTGGCAAGGCGTATGCTGGCGCTGACACAATCATTTTCCGGCCAGGGCCTGAACTTGTTTCCCGCTTTGCTGGGTATGCAGTCAATAGCGTTGCTGCAAACCGCTACAAGTCGAAGATGGGCCAAGGCAGCTCGGTGTTCCACATCTCTTCCGAGCATCTCTCGCGCCTATCATTACGGTTCCCGTCGGTCCCAAGGGAGCAGCAGCGCGTCGCTGATGTTCTCCAGACTGTCGACGACGCCATCGAGCAAACCGAAGCCCTGATCGCCAAGACGCAGCAGATCAAAGCCGGCCTGATGCACGACCTCTTCACACGCGGCATTACGTCGGATGGGCAGCTCCGCCCTTCGCGAGAGGCAGCCCCGAAGCTCTACAAGGAGTCGGCGCTCGGGTGGATTCCGAAGAAGTGGGACATCCGCCAACTTCGCACTTGCCTTCTCGACAACCCGACGAACGGAATCTACAAGCCGGCACATCTCATCGGAAGAGGCACGCTCCTCATCGGGCAAGCTGCAATCACAACTGAGCGCTCTATCGATTTCGCGCTTTCTCGTCGCGCCGAAGTGACCGATGAAGAGCTGCGACGATATGGAATCGCTGCTGGGAACATCCTAGTGTCCCGAGTCTTCGCGACGGTCGAGGGAGTCGGGCAGCCCACTCTCGTTCCGCCACTTCCGGAGCCAGCCGTCTACGAATCGAACATGATGCGGCTTCGCGTGGACCAGAACGTAGTCCGTCCACGCCTCTTGTTCGAGTGGCTACGCAGTCATCGGGCGCGCCAGCGGATTGAGGGTGGTGTCAACGCTTCGAATCAGGCCAGCGTCAACCAGGGCGTGCTTAGTCCGCTGAGTATCCCATGGCAGCCGCAGGAAGAGCAGGACCGTTTGGTGCACGCGGTCGAACAACACGACGAGCGACAAACGACTGAACGGGCGACACTTGCTAAGCTGCAGAGCGTGAAGCGAGGTCTAATGGAGGACCTCCTCACCGGTCGCGTTCGCGTGCCGGTTGCCGACGCACAGAAGGTCGCGGCCAATGTCTGAGTATCTCCACGTCGAGAAGCCATTCCTCGACCAGCTCATGGCCCTGGGGGGGACTGTCGTCGATCAGGGGCAGGGCTTCATCCCATCAGATCCGACGGCGAGCCTACGCACCGGCTTTCGCGAGTGGCTTTTGCCGACCGTATTCCGCGACGCGGTGCGGTCGATCAACGTTACCGCGCATGGCACGCCGTGGCTCACCGACCGCCAACTCGACGACCTGCACGACCAGATCCTGCGTCAGCCCAATCGCACTCTGCTCGAGGCGAACGAAGCAACTCAGGCGCTGTTCCTCAAGGCTCAGGTCGATCGCAACGAGCTCACCGGCGAGTCTGACCCGGTGGTGCGGTTGATAGACTTCGCACACGCCGAGCGCAACCGGTTCCACGCCATCAGCCAGTTCCGCATCGACACGCCGGGCTGTGTGAAGAGCTGCATCGTCCCCGACATCGTTCTTTTCGTGAACGGCATTCCCCTCGTAGTAGTCGAGGCGAAGATCGGCGACCCCAACACCGCCAACCCACTGCACGCAGCCTTCGAACAGCTGCTGCGCTACCGCAACGGCCGGGCAGAAACACTTAAGGCTGGACTTCACGAGGGCGAGCCGAGGCTCTTCTACACGAACCTTCTGCTGGTGCGCACCTGCGGCGAGAAGGCTGAGTTCGGCACCATCACATCAGGGCACGAGCACTTCTACGCCTGGAAGGACATCTGGCCCGAGAGCAATCGGTCTTACGCTCCGCCGCTCGGTGTCGAGCGAGAGCAGGAAAAGCTGATCCAAGGCCTCCTCGCCCCAACCACACTGCTCCACGTCCTTCGCGCTTGCAGCGTATTCATGGACACGGACGACGGGCGGCGAATCAAAGTCATCTGCAGGTACCAACAGTACCGGGCCGCTTGCAAGATCGTGGAGCGCCTCCGCACCGGCAAGACACGCGAGGATCGCTCGGGCGTCGTCTGGCATACCCAGGGCTCGGGCAAGTCGCTCACGATGGTCTTCGTCGCGCGGATGATCCGTGCCGCAGCGGACCTCGAGGACTTCAAGATCCTTCTTGTTAACGACCGCATCGACCTCGAAGACCAGCTCGCCGCGACCGCCAAGCTCATCGGCGGCAAGGTCAACGTCATCGAAAGCACGACCCAGCTTCGTGAACACCTGAGCACCGCCGCGTCTGACCTCAACATGGTGATGGTGCACAAGTTCGCCGAGCGAGCGGAAGCGTTGCCACTGGCCATCGCCGAAGCGCTACGGAAATCCAATGGCGCCAAGAGCAGCGGGTCGGACAGTGAACTGATGGCGGCCGAGCCGGCGGCGCACTACGGCGCCGTTCCCTCGAGCAAGACCTTCGGGGTCGTCAATCCGTCCGCGCGCATCCTGCTCATGATCGACGAGGCACATCGCACGCAGGGCTCCGATCTTGCCGAGAACCTGTTCGAGGCGTTCCCCAACGCGACCCGCATCGCCTTCACCGGAACCCCACTCATCACGGAGCAGCACGGCGCTAAGCGCACGGTGAAGCGCTTCGGCGAATACATCGACACCTATAAGTTGATGGACTCCGTAAACGATGGCGCCACGCTGCAGATCCTCTACGAGGGCCGGACAGCCGAGACAGCGCTGAAGGACAAACACGGTTTCGATACGAAGTTCGAGGACCTCTTCAAGCAACGCAGCGAGGAAGAGCTCCTTGCTATCAAGAAGAAGTATGGGGCCACCGGCGACATCCTCGAGGCCGAGAAGCGCATCGCGGCGATCGCCAAGGATCTCGTCGACCACTACATCGACAACATCCTGCCGGACGGCTTTAAGGCCCAGGTCGTGTGCCATTCGAAGCTGGCAGCGATTCGCTATCAGAAAGCCATCCGCGGCGCGCTTCAGGAGCGCCTCGACCGCGAGAAGGTGAAAGCCCATCCCGACCGCGAGCTGCTCCGGCGCGTCGAATTCCTCAAGGCGGTAGTCGTCGTCTCGTCAGACCCGACGAACGAGGCTGCCGCGATCACGGAGGCGCGCAAAGAAGCCAAGCGCTGGAACGCCGTCAAGAACTTTTGCAAGCCGTTCGACTTCGATGACTCTGACAAGGTCCTCACGGGCATCGCGTTCCTCATCGTGTGCGACATGCTGCTCACGGGCTTCGATGCGCCGATCGAGCAAGTCATGTACATCGACAAGAAGCTGCACGAGCACAACCTGCTGCAGGCAATCGCACGGGTGAACCGGGTGGCCAAGAATAAGAACCGCGGCTTCATTGTCGACTACATTGGCCTCGCCAACCATCTCACGGAAGCCCTGTCGATCTATTCGGCAGAGGATTCGGCTGACATACACGAAGGGCTGAAGAGCGTCCTCACCGAGATGCCGATTCTGGAGGAGCGATATCAGCGGCTTCTCCAACACTTCCGATCTGCGGGTGTGCTGCAAATCGAAGCTTTCGTCAAAGGCGGGCTTACGCATCCGGCGGATGAGGTGGCGGTGCTTCGTGCGGCCGTCGGTGCCCTCAAAGAGATCAAACCCAGGGCAGACTTCGAGGTCTACTTCAAGAAGTTCTTGCAGAGCCTGAACCTGATCCTGCCGAATCCGGCGGGACAACCCTATCGTGGTGCCGCACGACGGTTCGGCTATGTGCTTCGCATGGTGAAGGAGCGCTACAAAGACGATTCGCTCGACATCACTGACGCCGGGGAGAAGGTGAAGACGCTCATCAACGAGCACCTCGTCGACCTCGGCATCAACCCGAAGATTCCGCCCGTCGAGCTCTTGTCGGACGACTTCATTGCTCACGTGCAGAAGCACTCGCAGGGCAGTGCCGAGGCGAAGGCGAGTGAGATGGAGCACGCTATACGCAAGCACTGCACGGTCCATTTCGAAGAGGACCCCGCTTTCTACAAGCGGCTAAGCGAGAAACTCGAGAAGCTCATCCAGGACCATCGCGACAACTGGGAGGCGCTCGCCGAGGGGTATGAGCAGCTCCGCAAAGAGGCTATGGAGGGACGTACCGACGTGGCAGAGGGCCTCACCAAAGAGGCCACCACCTTCTACGACTACGTCCTTCAGCTTGCTTTCAACGGTGGCGAGGTTCCTGTTGAGAATCGAGCGCCGCTCAAGAAGCTGATGCTGCGGATCGTGGAGTTGCTGCAGAACACGATCGACGTTCTGGACTTCTGGAAGAAGCCGATCGAGGTCAAGAAGCTTCGGGGCAACATCGACACCGAGATCCTGCTTGTCGACATTCCAGCGCTAAGCGCGAACCACGAACGCATCGCCGTGGAGATCGTCAAACTTGCTGAGAAGCGGCATGAGGAGCTGATCAAGTGAAGGGCATGCAGAAGAACAGCGTGCGCTACGAGGTCGTCCGCAGTCAGCGCACAACCGCGGACATCATCATCGAACGCGACGGCACCGTGCTTGTTCGCGCGCCCGAATGGGCGGACGACGAGCAGATCGCAGCGATCGTCGCCTCGAGGTACTACTCGATCTATCGGGGACTTGCCGAGTGGCGCGACCTCAACGCGACGCGTGTGTTGCGCGAGTACAAAAATGGTGAGGGCTTTTTGTACTTGGGCCGCGCCTATCGGCTCATGCTCGTAGCCGATCAGGAAGAGCCGCTGCAGCTAAAGAGCGGCCGGTTCACTCTGCGACGCGACCTCGTAGAGCATGGAGAGATCGCTGCTGCGAAAGCAGCCTTCCGCGACTACTTCATCGCGAGAGGTCTCGAGCGTCTCTGTCAGCGCGTGGAGTACTACGCTCCGAAAGTCGGGGTGAACCCAATCGCGGTTGATGTCCGCGAGATTGGTAACCGCTGGGCATCCTGCTCGCCGACCAGCGGGCTCGCCTTTCACTGGAAGTGCATGATGGCCCCTCAAACGGTCATCGACTACATCGTTGTTCACGAGCTCTGCCACTTCCATCACCTCGACCACAGCGAAGCGTTCTGGAACGAGGTCGACAAGGTGATGGCGGACTACCGTGAGCGGAAGGAGTGGCTGCGCAAGAACGGCGCGGGACTCGACGTGTGATCGGACGATCGGGGAGAAGGTGCATGCCCAATTTCGTGTGCTCGTGAAGCGAATCCGGAAAAAGCACGGGTATCTGCTCGACAAGCAGGAGAAGGCGGCTCGGACGGTGCTAGAGCACGCAGAACTGATTTCCCGGAATGTTGGAGGTAAATTAGTCGGGGTACGAAACCCTGACATGGTCGAGGCGAACGACGGGCTTGTGCTCACGACGCTATCGTGACTGAACTTTCGCGGGAAGCGCGTTATGTCTGTTCTTGTCCCGGGGTTTTCTGAGCGAGTATTCGAGTTCTCTTTCAACGCCGAGTATGCTGATCGCAATAGAGCAGTGTTGGCGGGTGCCCCACATATTCCAACGCAGAACGAGGAAAAGTCGCTGGGCTACGATGTAAAGTTCCAGCTCGAGAAACGTGGGGGAGCAGTTCACGCGGTAGCTCTGCAGCATAAAGTATCGCGGTATATAGACAACCTAGCAGCGACAAATAAGCACTTTTAAGACGAGGTCGGCGGTCCTTATTTCGCCTTTCGACTCGACACCGACCAATATAATCTTATTCAGTCAATTGCGTCCGCTGGTTTGCCCGGCGTCGAATTTCATTTCTGTGCGCCCATCTTTGCCACGCGCAAGCAGATGGACGTGCATTACTTGGCTCAAACGGTTGAGATCAACTCCCTTTGGATTGATGCAAAAAACGCAGGTCAGATCGTTGATGAAGATCTGCATAGCATTATTTATTCAGAAGACGGTACGCGATCATTCCTCTTCTCAGAAAAGGCCAGACCGCTAAAAGTTCTTCAATATGAGCGCCGTCGCACCGAGCGTGCCCAGCGTCACTCCACGACGCTTGAGGAAGTCGCGCCCCATATCTACGCACGCGCCCTCGCTATCTTGCACGATTACTGACCGTCAAGGCGACCGAAGAAAAAGCGCAACGATAATGAGACGTTCAGACTTCCTCTGCAATGGTGGATTCAACTTCCAAGTGCACCACGTAGAGCGCGTTGGACGACTTCAACAGG
>JBDTUL010000246.1:0-8776 GCA_040007735.1 Gammaproteobacteria bacterium
GAGGCGTACTCCTCGGCGAGCGGGAAGTGCCCTGCGACGTCCTTGGCCGGAGCTGCCGCAGGAGTGGCAGCTGCAGCCGCAGGACATTAACGCCTACTACAACCCGCAGAACAACGAGATCGTGTTTCCGGCTGCGATTCTCGAGCCACCGTTCTTCGATCCGAATGCGGACGCCGCGGTGAACTACGGTGCCATCGGCGCGGTGATCGGCCATGAGATTGGCCACGGGTTCGATGACCAGGGTCGCAAGTTCGCCCCGGACGGCAGTCTCAATGATTGGTGGTCCGCGGCGGACAGCACGGCGTTCACCGAGCGTGCGGCCCGGCTGGTGAAACAATTCTCAGGGTATGAAGCGTTGCCGGGTCTCAAGGTGAACGGCGAGAGCACGCTGGGCGAGAACATCGGGGATCTCGGTGGCCTGAACATGGCCTATCACGCCTATCACCTGTCCTTGAAAGGGGCCGAGCCGCCGGTGATCGACGGGCTCACCGGGGATCAGAGGTTCTTTCTGTCCTGGGCGCAGGTGTGGCGCGCGAAGTATCGGGATGGGGTGATGCGGGAGCTGGTGCTCTCCGATGTGCACAGCCCGGCGTACTTTCGCGTGAACGGGGCCGTGCGGAATATGAATGAGTGGTATGCGGCGTTCGATGTTCAGCCGGGCGATAAACTTTATTTGAAGCCCGATGAACGAGTTTCGATTTGGTGAGCTTTGAAGAGGCCCTCAATCGCCGGGCGGCTAAGATCTTTTTTTTATGAAATCAAAAAAGAAAAAATATCTTAGCTGCCCGGCGAGTGAGGGCCTCTTAGCGGCGGTTTTGCAAAACCAATCAAGTAGATCCCGCACTACTCGGCAAATTAGGGTCACTCACAACCGCCCGCTCCCCCAACTGCTGCGCATCGTTAGCCACAGCACTAAGCGGCTCTCCAGACGGCCTCTCCAGCAAATGCCGAATCTTCGGTGGCCCGTCGCCACGATGAAACGCCAAGGCGCGTCTCTCGATCTCCTGGTCCGCAACCGTAAACCGGTGATAGCGCCGCTGATGCTCCACCCAGCTGGGGCTATGGAAGCGCTCCACCCAGAGCTCGGGCTCTTTCATGTCCTGCATCAGCATCCAGCGGCGCGCGCCATCGCGGCGGCGAATGCGCCGGACTTCCTGCATCGCCTGGAGAAACTGCGGCTGATCCTGCCCGGCCACCCGATATTCGACGGTGACGATGACGCGCCCACTTTCCGGCCCCAGCTCGATGCGAGGCTGGAAAGAAAGCTTGGTGCGGGAAGGCGAGAGGTTCGGGCTATCTTCATCCGGGATGCGTGCCTTCAGCCCCAGCAGCGTGGCCAGGCACAGCAGGCCGCCAGATGTGGCCAGCGCCAGCGGCAGACCGCGACTTTCCGCGATCTCGCCCCAGAGCCAGCTGCCGATCGCCATGCCACCGAACACCACCATCTGATAGATGGCCAGCGCCCGCCCGGTGACCCAGCGCGGCGAGGACATCTGGATAGTGATGTTGAACGTCGACAGCATCAGCACCCAGGAGGCGCCGCCTATGACAAAAGCCCCGAGCGTCAATGCTAGCCACGGGCTGAATGCCGCGATGACAACGGTCAGGCCAAACCCGAGGGTCGACGCGCGTACGAGAGATTCGTTCTGGAATCGCTCTCTCGCCGTGGAGCTGGTCAGTGCCCCCACGACGGCGCCCACGCCGAAGGTGCCGAACAACACGCCGTAAGTCAGTGCGCCGCCATGGAGCAGATCGCGCGCAATGAGCGGCATGAGCGCCCAGAGGGAGCTGCCCAGCACCCCGAGGGTGAAGCCCCGCAGCAGCACCGCGCGGATGGTGGGTGAGAGCCGCGAATACCGCAGGCCCGCGCCCATCGCCATGAGAATGCCTTCGGGAGGCAGGTGGGAGACGGTCTTCGGCCGCTTCCACGACAGCAACATCACGATGAGCCCGAAGTACGTCAAGGCATTCGCCACGAATGCCGCCGGCGCGCCCGCCGTCGCTACGATGATGCCTCCCACTGCCGGCCCGGCCGTGCGGGCGAGGTTGTAAGACATGGTGTTGAGCGCCACCGCCGAGGGGATGTGCTCGCGGGCCACCTGCTCGCCCACCGAGGACTGCCACGCCGGGCCGTAGAGCGCTACACCGCAGCCGATCAGGAAGGTGAGCGTCAGGAGCGTCCAGGGCGTGAGGAGGCCCATGTACGCGATGACCGCCAGAACGATGGAGACCGTGAGCATCGCGAACTGTGCGATGAGCATCACGATGCGGCGATCCCAGATATCGGCAATTGCCCCCGAGGGCAGGGCCAGCAACATGATGGGCAAGGTGGTGGATGCCTGGACCAGCGCCACGTAGTCCGCCGACGGGGCGAGCGAGGTCATGAGCCATGAGGCACCGACCGCCTGGATTAGGCTGCCGAAGTTCGACACGAGGCTCGCCGACCAGATTTTCAGGAAAACGCGCGAGCTGAAGGGCGCAAGCAGGGACGCCCGCCAGGAGTTGGTCACCCGTTGGAGCCTTGTCGCCTTGAGGGGCCCTGATGATAACGCGGCTGATGTGAGTTTGGGGCTTGTGCAGCCCCCACCCGCAGGGCGATCCCGGAGCCCTCAGTCGCCCGGCGGCTCGGATATTTCTTTATTTTCATCAAAAGAAGATCTCAGCCGAAGAAAAAACTCCCTTTTGGCCGCCCGGCGAGTGAGGGCGCTTGATCGAAATCCATCCGAAAAGCTAAGCCGACGCCGCCACCTTCGTCCGCAAATAAGCAATCGTGCGACTGACTTCGCTACGCAACTCCGAAGCCAGCGTATCGATCTGCGGTACGTCGCCCGAGCGTGCGGCCGCCTCGAGTTTCGCGGCGGCATCGGCCGTGGCGGAGGCCCGCAAGTTGGCACTGGCGCCCTTCAGCGAATGCGCCTGCTCGCCCACGGCCGCGTAATCGCGCATGCCAAGGGCTGCGAGAATCGCGGCCAACGTCTCGTCACCGCTTTCAATAAAGAGGTCCACCAGCTCGCGCGCGAGCAGCTCGTCCCCATCCATGGAGCTCAGGAAGGCCGACCAGTCGACCGGGGCAGGCGTGGCAAGCGGGGCGTCCTGACTGGCCGTGGCGGCCGCTTCGCCCGTTTCCGGCACGATCTTCCCCAGATGGCGTTCGAGGCAGGCGATGAGCTTGGTCCGATCCAGCGGCTTGGTCAGATAGTCACTCATTCCGGCCGCCCGGCACTTCTCGTCGTCACCTTTCATGGCATGGGCCGTGAGCGCCACGATCGGGACGGCCTTGCGCCCTCCGGGCAGCGTACGTCCATGTTCCTGGCGCCGAATCTCGCGCGTCGCCTCGTAACCGTCGAGCTCCGGCATCTGGCAATCCATCAGGATCAGGTCGATGCCGCCGCTCTTCCACGCGGTAACGGCTTCGCGGCCGTTGCCCACCACGGTGACATCGAGCCCTAGCTTCTCGAGCACCATGCGCGCCACTTTCTGGTTAACCGGATTGTCCTCGGCCAGCAGGATGCGCCGGTCGCCGTCGACGCGCACAGCGCGAACCTGATGCCGCGTGACCAGCGGCTGCGCGCGACGTTTCCACGACTCCGCGCTGTTGGACATGATGAGACTGAGACACGCCGTGAGATCGCGCCGGGTGATCGGCTTGACGAGGTAGCCCGCGAAGCCGAGATCCGCAAAGCGCTGCGCGTCGCCGCGATGGCCCGAAGAGGTGAGCAGCACGAGCCGCGTGTGAGTGAGGTGATCGTATGTCCGGATGAGGCGGCCGAGCTGCTCGCCGTCGCATTCGGGCATGTGGAAATCGAGCAGCGCCACCTGGAAGGGCGAATCCGAAACCGTCGCATCGACCAGCGCTTGCAACGCATCCTGCGCGGTGGACACACACGTGGGGATGATTCCGCACGCGGTGAGCTGCCCGGCGAGCACTTTGCGGTTGGTGGCGTTGTCGTCCACCACCAGCACCCGAAGGCCGCGCAGCGCTTCGTTCTGCGCCTGCTTGTCGATGTGCTTGCGCTCGGCCGTGCCGACACGGGCGGTGAACCAGAACGTGGACCCGGTACCCAGGTCGCTCTCGATGCCGGCTTCGCCGCCCATGAGTTCGGCCAGCCGCTTGACGATGGCGAGTCCGAGTCCCGTGCCGCCGAACTTGCGCGTGGTGGAGGCATCCACCTGCGAGAACGGCTGGAAGAGGCTGTTCTGGCGGTCCTTGGAAATTCCGGGCCCGGTGTCGCGCACGTCGCAGCGGACCAGCGCGGACTCCGAGTCGGATTCGAGTACCCGCACATCGAGGGCAACCTCGCCCTTCTCGGTGAACTTCACGGCATTGCTGCCGAGGTTCACGAGAATCTGGCGCAGGCGCGCCGGATCGCCCTTGATGAGATCCGGCACGGCCGGGTCGATATGAGCGGTGAGCTCGAGGCCCTTGCCGTGCGCCTGGATTGCGAGCAGCCGCGCCACGTCTTCGACCGTGTCGCGCAAGTCGAGCTCGATGTGCTCCAGATCGAGCTTGCCGGCTTCGATCTTGGAGAAGTCGAGAATGTCGTTGATCACCGTGAGCAGCGCGCTCGCGCTGTCGCGAATGGTTTCCGTGTAGTCGCGCTGCGTGGGGTCGAGCCCCGTGTCGAGCAGCAGCTCGGTCATGCCGATGACGCCGTTCATCGGCGTGCGAATCTCATGGCTCATGTTCGCGAGGAACTCGCCCTTGGCGCGGTTCGCCGCAGCGGAAGCTTCGCGCGCCTCGATCAGGTCGGACTGATACTGGCGGCGTTCGGTAATGTCCTGAAGTGCGCCGGAAACACGAGTGGGGCGGCCCTTGGAATCCACATCGCAAATGCCGCGCGATCGAAACCAACGGTACTCGCCGCCTTTCGTCTGCACGCGGTATTCCGCGTCATACACGCCAGCGCTTCGGATGCAGCGATCGAACGCGTCCTGCTGGCTCGGGCGATCTTCGGGATGAATCAGGTGACTCAGGGACTCAACGGAAGGCGCCGGCAAGTCGCCCTCGCTGTAGCCGAGCATCTCGCGCCAGTGCGGAGCGACCCAGTACTGGCGCGTGGCGATTTCGTATTCCCACGGTCCATCGCTGGTGCCGCGGATGGCGCGCGCCAGGCGCGACTCCGCGACTCGATGGCCTTCTTCCGCCTTCTCCGCGCGTGCCAGGGCGCCAAGCACTTCGCGGCTTTCAACCAGCGCGCGAGCGGCCTGTGCCAGCACACGTGCGTCGTCTTGCTGCTGGCGCTTGCGCCACAGGCACAAGACGGCCGTGGTCCAGATGACGCCGATCGCGAGACTCCGATTGGTGTAGTAGAGCCCGAGGCCCGCCGGCGCGTGCGTCATCACGATGTCGAACAACAGGAACAACGTGCACAACGTGGCGGCGAGATAGGTGTCGCGTGTGCGAGGTGCCCAGAGGCTGAGCAGCACTACCGTCACGTAGGCCGCGCCCATCACCATGGTGGGGGCGATCACCCGATCGAAAAGCAGGATCGTAAGGGCCGCGACGATCGTGATGGGGCGGTTGAACCGCTCGAGCCAGGCACCCGCACGCGAACCGGACCGATATGCCGAATGCATATCGATTGAGCCGGTTGACGCATCGTTCGCGTCGCGTGGTTCGTCGGTTGCCGTCATGAGTCCGTCGCAGCTGTAAAGGGGGTGACGGCTTGGCGCCGTATCACCGGAAAAGTCTCGCCTGACCGCCCTGAAACGTCTGTGTGCAAATCGTCAGTCGAAGACCCCCGCGCAGGAGTGGTGTGGTCTGTCTCAGCATCCCTCTGGCATTTGTGAATCCGTTCTCACTGAAACGCGGGACTTGTATCCCGGAGCTTGCCTACACCCCCTCCGGCGCTCCCCTTTATCGGACCGCACGGCGGGATCTGTAGGGAGTTGCCACCAGGATGAGACAGGTTCCGGCCGCTGCACGGAACGGCTAGTGTTCTTTGCGCGTACCGCGGAGTCTTAGCGGGATCGAAGCGACCCGCGGCGGATAGCGGCGCAAGGCGCCGGTCAAGCGATCACTCAGTTTTTACAACACCGTCCCGTTTGTACATCCATGCAGCGCCTTCGGCCCCGGTTGGCAGGCTTTTCGGGGCGCGAAAAGCGCGAGTCCCGCATGGCACGAGAACTGCACCGGTCACGGAAACAGCGCGGGCTCGGGCTCGTTCTGTCAAATCGGGGAGGGACCAATGAATAATGCAATTCGCCTGCGACAGCTGATTCTCGGTGCCGTGGAGCACGTGCCGTTCTATCGCCAGCACTGGCGCGAGGCCGGAGTCGATCTCACGCGCGTAGGGTCGGCTGTACATCTCGAGTTTTTACCTGTGGTGCGCAGAGCCGATTTGCCGGCGGACGCGCCGATCGATCCGCAGGCGCTCAAACGTCGACGATGGCGCTTCGTGCGTGCGCTGATGGATGTCGGATACATACCCGGCGAGCGCATGATGCTCATCACGAACTCGCCGCATCCGCGCGCTGCCTCCCTCATCCGCTGGACCTACGTCGACCCGCAGGGTGGAGACTCTGAGGTTCTTGCAACCTATGCGCGCACACGGCCTCAGGTTCTGTATGGACCTCTCAGCTCACTCATGGCGCTCGCTCGACGCGTGCTCGTGTCTCCCGAGGTGAAGTGTCGTCCGAAGCTCGTCATCACCACAGCGGGCGAACTCAACGATGCGAACCGGGGCCTGCTCGAATCGGCGTTCGGTGCCGGGGTTGCGGATTTCTACGCCACCAGCGAATTGGGGCTCGTCGCTTATTCGATACCGGGGCGTCGCGGTTACCAACTGCAATCCCGGGAGTTTCACGTCGAGCTGTTGCCGGTGGGGGATGGGTCGGGCCTCGAGCGCCTGGTCGTCACCGACCTGGCCGATGAGTCCATGCCTCTCATTCGGTTCGACACGGGCGACCGCGTCCGCCGCGACCGCTCCCGGCCCGGCGCTCCGGTGGTCGAGATCCACGGGCGGGCGGAAGAGCCGCGCCCGACCCTCCTGCGGCCGCAGCCGGAAACCGTCGCGCAGTCCCCCCGACCTGCACTGTTTCCGCGCGAAAACACCCCGGAACCGCATCCGCTGTTCGCTATCCGGACCGGGTGACCGGCAGGCCCCGGCTGCGCGTTTCAAGCCGGGGACCTCGGTGGTACATTCGCCTCCCTTCTTCAGAGGCGGGTGGGTCATTTGAGCAGCAATATCGAGATCGCCCAAGCGGCGAAAATGAAGCGTATTACCGAGATCGCGAAGAATCGCCTCGGTATCGACGAAGAGAACCTCGAGCCGTACGGCCGCTACAAGGCGAAACTGTCGCTCGATTTCATCTCGAAGCTCGGTGACCGTCCCGACGGCAAGCTGATCCTGGTGACGGCCATTTCGCCGACGCCGGCGGGTGAGGGCAAGACCACCACGACCGTCGGCCTCGGCGATGCGCTGAACCACCTCGGCAAGAAAGCCATGATCTGCCTGCGTGAGCCCGCGTTGGGGCCCGTGTTCGGCATGAAGGGCGGCGCCGCCGGTGGCGGCTATTCGCAGGTCGTGCCGATGGAGGACATCAACCTTCATTTCACGGGCGACTTCACTGCGATCGCGCTGGCGAACAATCTGCTGGCCGCGCTCATCGACAATCACATTCACCACGGCAATGAGCTTGGCTTCGACGTTCGGCGCATTGCCTGGCGTCGTGTGGTGGACATGAACGACCGCGCCTTGCGCGACATCACCGTGGCCCTCGGCGGCCCTGGCAACGGCTACCCGCGCCAGGATGGCTTCGACATCGTCGTCGCCTCCGAAGTCATGGCCATCTTCTGCCTGGCCATCAGCATCAAAGATCTGAAAGAGCGCCTGGGCAAGATCGTGTGCGGCTACACGCGCGACCAGAAGCCCATTCTCGCGAAAGATCTGAAAGCACACGGCGCCATGACGGCCCTGCTGCGCGATGCGCTGGCGCCGAACCTGGTGCAGACGCTCGAGAACAATCCGGCGTTCATCCACGGCGGCCCGTTCGCGAACATCGCGCACGGTTGCAACTCCATCATGGCCACGAAGACCGCGCTGAAACTTGCAGACTACGTGGTGACGGAGGCGGGCTTTGGTGCAGACCTCGGCGCCGAGAAGTTCATGGACATCAAGTGCCGCAAGGCGGGGCTCAAGCCGTCCGCGGCGGTGATCGTTGCCACCATCCGCGCGCTCAAGTTCCATGGCGGCGTGCCGGTTGCGGAAGTCGGCAAGGAAAACCTGGTTGCGCTGGAGAAGGGGCTCGTCAATCTCGAGCGCCACATCCACAACGTGCGCGATCACTATGGCTTGCCCACGGTCGTTGCCATCAACAACCGCAAAGAAGACACCGACGCTGAGATTCACCTGCTGCAGGACAAGCTCTCGCACCTGGGTGTGAAGATCATCCTGGCGCGTCACTTTGCCGAAGGCGGCAAGGGCGCCCTCGACGTGGCGAAGGAAGTGATCCGGCTGTGCGAGCAGCCCAGCAACGCAAAGTTCGTGTACGAAGACACGGCGTCGCTGTGGGACAAGATGAAAGCCATCGCCACGAAGATCTACGGCGCCAGCGACATCACCGCGGAGAGCAAGATCCGGCAGCAGATCAAGCATCTCCAGGAGTCCGGCTACGGGCATTACCCCGTGTGCGTGGCGAAGACGCAGTACTCGTTCTCGACGGATCCGAAGCTTCTCGGCGCACCCTCGGGGCATGTGGTGAACATTCGCGAAGTGCGGCTGGCCGCCGGCGCGGAATTCGTAGTGATGATCTGCGGCGACATCATGACGATGCC
>JBDTUL010000247.1:0-8773 GCA_040007735.1 Gammaproteobacteria bacterium
GTTGCTGAATGCCTTTCTCATCGGCGATCGCCAGCATCACGATGTCGCGGCCTTCCTCGGACTTCCCGATGGTGAACACGCGCACGCGCGTTGGGGCGGCAGCGGCCAGCGCGCGGCTGTATGCGTACGCCGTGGCGGAATTCACGAGCTCGCCGGGGGCGCCCGGGATTCTGTGCAGGAAGGCGCGGGGCGAGGGCACGGTCGTCGAGGCCGGAAGATAGGCAACCCACGGCGACAGGAAGCGCGCTTCGGTCGTGGCTGCCGCAATTTCTTCTATCGAGCCGGGCTCGGCCGAGTCCGGCGCGGTGGGCACTTCGGCGGCGCCCGCGCGGAAGGCCAGAAACATCATCGCCAGAACAGCACCCGTCTCGTTCGATCCGCGCACTCAGGACTCCCCAATTGTTCTTCGCCGCCGCGCGGAAGTGTAAGGCCGCGCACACGCGCCTGGCGCAGTGTTCCTCGATCATAAGGCTAAGCTTGCGGCTGGAGGATCCGAAATCGGCCTGTCTGTCCGGTAAGAGGCATAGCGGGTGTCAGTTTCCGGGAGTGTGGATCGGGTCGCGTTGCGCAGGGTCGGGCCAAGAGACTCGGTTTCGATGCTGCTTTCGTCACTACACGACGCGCGCGAGGCCGGTAAAACCAGGTCCAGCAACATTTTCGGGAATCGAGATGGCCCATTCATTGCCTCCGCCGCACGGCCGCCGTCTACGAGACGGGTTCGAGCCGCTGCAGTGGGCCCGCCAGGTCGTCGATGCCCGCATGGGGATTGCGGCCCGGCTGACGCTCGCCTTCGTGGCGGTGGCGGCCCTGGTGCTCGGGGCCAACCTGTTTGCCGAGTACGGCATTTCCATCGTCCGCACCACGCGTGTGGAGCGAGTCGAGCGACCGGTTTCGGCGCCGCCCGCGCCGGTGGCTGTGGAACGGCCCCGTGTGCGGACTGAACTTGTGGCGCCGCTGCCCGATCGGAACGCAGTGCTGGCCGCGGCGGCGGGGTTCGATCGGTCCGTCCGGCACGCAATCGAGAAGTCGGCCGTCGAGCAAGGCGCGACGCCAGTTCTCTCTGCCACGCGCGAACTGCTTCGGCAGACCACCGCCTACGTGACACAGGCGCGCGACGTCGTTGACGGCGTGACGCTCGCAGCCCTCACCGCCCAAACGGCCGCCTACGCGAAGAGCGGTGAGCAGATCGTGCGCAACGCGAGCGCGCGCCGCGAAATTCTCGGCGCGTATTCGAGCCGTTTCGATCAGGTGGACGCGCGGATGAAGGCGTCGCTCGATCGCACCTGGAAAATCTTTGGCCGCGTGATCGCGCGGCAATCGTTGATCGACCTGGGACGCAGCCTCGATGATATCCGGCGGCGGTCTGCGCCGCTGGGAACGCCGAGCGGCTACGACACGGCAGCGATCGATGCGCTCGCCTCGAGCCAGCTGCAGTTCGCCACCGAGCTCGAGGAAAACGCTCGCGACCTTGCACGGTCACAGGGCGCAGAATGGGTTGCGCAGATGCGCGTCGACTTCGCGGAGATCGTTTCGCTTCGTACGCAGCTCGTGCTGACGGATCAGGAGCGCGCGCGAAACATGCGCGCGTTCGATCAGCAGGGTGAGCGCCTGGTGTCGGCGGTGCGGGCGATAGTGGGGAGGCCAGGCGCTGTCAGCCGGGCGGCCGAGGGCACCCATCCGGAAGCTTCGTCTTCGGTTGGGTCGTCGCTGGGTGAAGCGCAGCCGGCGGCGAGCTTGGCCGGCGCGAGGCCGCCAGGCGCGGCAGCTCGAGGCAAGCCGCTGGCAAATAGCCCGCCTTCCACTTCCGCAAAGACCGCTGTCACCACCTCGACTACTCCGCCCGATGAAACGCGTCGCGTGCTCATGGCCTGGGCGAGCGGCGCCGTGCTGCTGTTGTTGCTCGCCATCTCAGTGGCAACCGTGCTCAGTGTCGTCCGCCCCGTGAGGCGCTTCATCGACATCACGCGGCGCCTTGCCAAAGGCGACACCGATGCACGCGTGCCGCGCGGTGGCCTCCGCGAACTGGACACGCTGGCCGTTGCGTTCAACCAGATGGCCGACCAACTCGCCGCCGCTCAGGCCGTGGCACATGAATATCAGACGGGCCTCGAAGGCCGCGTCGAGGAGCGCACGCGCCAGCTCCAGTATCTGGCCGAGCACGACCCTCTCACGCAGCTGCCGAATCGTCGTCAGCTCGGTCACTATCTCGACGGCGCGTTGGCGAGGGCCGCCGCCGCAGAGGGTCACGTAGGCGTTCTCTTCCTCGACCTGGATAACTTCAAAACCATCAACGACAGCATGGGACACGCGTTCGGCGACCGCGTTTTGCAGGCTATTGGCCAACGCATTCGAGAGGTCGCCGGTCCAGAGGGTTTCGCCGCGCGATTGGGCGGCGATGAGTTCACGGTGGTGTGCGAGAGTGCGCCCGACGTTCACACCGTCTACCGAATTGGCGAAGCACTGGTCACCGCCTTCCAGAAGCCATTGCTGATAGACAAGCGCGATCTGGTCGTAAGCGTAAGTATCGGTGCCAGCGTTTTCCCCGACCACGCGCCTGACCCGGAAGCGCTGCTGCGCGCGGCGGATGCCGCGCTCTTCCACGCCAAGGCGCTGGGCCGCAGCCAGCTCAGTGTGTTCAGCCCCGAGCTGCTGGAAGTCGCCTCATCCAAATTCCGCATCGAGCAGGGCTTGCGCCGCGCGCTGGAGCACGGCGAGCTCGAACTGCTGTTCCAGCCGGAAGTGGCCGTCGACACATTCTCGATCAGCCTCGTGGAGGCGCTGCTGCGCTGGAAACTGCCCGATGGCACGCACGTAGCGCCCGGTCATTTCCTCGCCGTGGCGGAAGAGTCCGGTCTCATCATGGATATCAGCGAGTGGGTGCTGAAGTCCGCGGTGGAGTTCGCCGCAAACTGGCATCACGGCGTATGGCCCGGCGTACGCGTGGCCATCAACGTGTCTTCGCGTCAGTTGCTCGACGGGCGCTTCGTGGACCGTGTGTCGGAACTGCTCGCGCAACATCGGCTGCCCGCGCGTTGCATTGAAATCGAACTTACCGAGAATGTTCTGCAGACCGGCCCCGCCACGATCGAGTCTCTGCGACGGTTGCGGGGATTGGGAATTGCTATCGCGCTCGATGACTTCGGTACGGGCTACTCGTCGCTCACCTCGCTCGAGCAGCTGCCGTTGACGCGGGTGAAGCTCGATCGAAGTTTGATCGCCAGCATCGACGAAAGCCCGCGCTCGCTCGCGATCGCGCAGGCCATCATCGGGCTGTGTAGCAGCCTTGGCCTCGAAGTAACGGCCGAGGGCATCGAGCGCTCCGGGCAGCTCGCGCTGCTCTGGAACTACTCACGCATGCATCTGCAGGGCTACCTGCTATCCAGACCGATTGCGCCTGCGGCGCTGCCCAATCTCCTGGCGCACATGCCTAGCCGCATGCAGACGCTGCTGCTGACGACGCCAAATACGTCTTCCGAGCGGGCGCAGGGCGCTCCGGCTGCGCCGGGACCGCAATCCCAGCGGGAAGTGCAAGTGACGGCAGAGTCGGCTGTGTCAGATATCCTCTATGCAGCTGAGGTCGCGGCCAGCGGCTAGTCATCGCCGAAGCGCTTGCGGGCGGCATCGCGAAAAGCGTGGGGCGTCTGGGGCTTCACGAACAGCGCAGTCACTTCCGGATGCGCCTCGCGCACGCGCTTCTCGATTTCCAGAATCGCGTTTTCGACGTCAGGCACCTTGAGGTCGTCTGCGAACTCGACACTCAGCGCGACGACCACCTGATCCGGCGCCATGTGTGCCGTCAGCACCCCGTTGGCCCGGGCCACCGCGGTGACTTCCGAGGCAATGCGCAACACGGATTCGACGAACGCAGGACTCGCCGCTTCGCCGATGAGCAGGCTCTTGCTTTCGCGCGTGAGCAGAACGGCGATGGCACCGAGCACCAATCCGATCAGGATGGACGCCGCGCCGTCCGCTGCCGGCATTTCGAGCGTGGTCGCGGCGAAGGTGCCCAGCGCCGCAAGCACGATTCCAACCAGCGCCGCGCTGTCTTCGAATAGCACGAGAAAGGAGGGCGGGTCCTTGCTGCTGAGAAAGCCCTCATATAGATCGAGGTTGCCCTTGGCGGCACGAAACTGCCTCAGTGACACCAGCCAGGAGGCGCCCTCGAACACGAAGGCCAGGGCGAGCACGAGGTAGCTGATATTGGGAGAGCGGATCGGCTCCGGCGCGCGCAGGTGAGCGATGCCCTCTGGCGAGAGGAGGGTTTAGACCCTGCGTTTGGAGCCGTCGGCTTACGGCGCGATTTCATAGGGCTTTCCTGAGGGGAAAGCCCAGCTAAGCACGCGGCGTACCCGGGTGTCGACCCGGAAAAGAAGGCGCCGCCGGTCTCTCGGTCAGCGCCTTCAAAGTCGCGTCGTCACCCAATCAACATCAGAAATCGCGCTTCACGCTCAGGAACCACATACGCGGCGGCGCGGTGTTGCAGCTCAGCTCGAAACCGGATCCACCGAACACGTTGTAGCAGTAGTACTTGTCGGCGATGTTCGTGGCCGAGGCCACCATGGACCACTTGCTGTCGTTCGGCGTGTAGGTGACCTGAGCATTCGCCACCGTGTGCGCGGGAACGATCCAGGTCGGAGGGCGGAGGCTGGCCGCGGGGCCATACGTCTGCACAGAGGTATAGAACGCATCGATGCGCGGCGTGAACGTGCCGAAGCCGGTGTTCATCGCGTACTGGATGCCACCGCTCGCATTCTTCTGCGGCTGCGGGAAGTTGCCCGGGAAGATGAAGCCCGGCTGCCCAAGCGTCTTCACACCCGATTCGAACTTGTTGTAACCGCCCGAGAGATTCATGAGCAGGCCGCGAACCGGCTCCGCCGTCATCTCGAACTCCAGACCCTTGACGGTCGCGGGCTTGCCGACGGAGATGTTCCAGAACACGAAGCCGTTGCTGCCGCAATTCGCCGAGAGCGGCTGCCATTGCGCCGGCGGGCCCGCAAACGGACCGCCCAGGCACTCGAAGCCACCCTGGCCCGTGTTACGCACTTCGTAGTCGCTGTAGAACGCGGTGAGGTTGGTACGCAGCTTGTGTTCGAAGAACTCGGTCTTGATGCCGCTCTCGTACGACTTCAGACGCTCGCCCGGGAACGGGGTCACCTGGTTCGCCGTGGCCGGATGCACATTCAGTCCCGGCGGGCGCGAGCCCGTGGAAACCGAGCCATACACCATGAGGTCGTCCGTCCACTGGTAGTTCAGGGACGCAAGCCAATCGAAGTGCGATTCCTTGGCTTCCTTGGGCGGCAGGATCAGCAGTTCCGGCCGGTTGAAGGTGTAGCTCTTCACCACGTCGGAGTGGCGCAGCCCCGCTGAGAAGCCCAGCTTGTCGGTCAGCTTGTACTCACCGTGGACGAACCACGATTTGTCCTTGGCACTGGCGCTGTCCGTTACCGTTTCCGTCAGGCGCAGGTAGTTGATGTAGCCGCCGACGAAGTCGTCGGAGTCGAGGTAGAAGAGGCCGCCGACCCAGTTGAAGCGATCGTTGAGCATCGAACCATTGAGCCGGACTTCACCGGTCTTTTGCTTGATGTTGAACGTGCCGTACGCCTGCGACATGCCAGTGACCGACAGGTCGGTGTTCTGGTAGTAGTTGCCGGTGTTGTAGACGTAAGCGGCAATCGCCTTCAGGTGGATCTTGTCGGTGATGTCGTAGTCCGCACGGAGCGAGGTGTCGAACTCGCTCTGGCCCTGCTCGTTCTTGCCGCAAATCTCCGGCAGCGCCGGGGTGAGCTGGCTCACCACCGGGCGGCAGAAGTTCGTGTAGGCGGAGTAGTGGTTCGGCGGCAGGAAGCGGTTGTCGTACTTGATATTGTATTTCTGCAGGAGCAGTGCGTTGATGGCGGAGGCCTGGTTGTCCGTCGCCGAAGGGTGCGCATCGAGCAGCACTTCGGGGGCCGCCTCGTCTTTCTCCTGCGAATACGCGATCACGTAATTCAACTCGAGCTTGCCTTCGGGCGCCCATCGGAACGCCGCGCGAGCCGCGGTGATGTCCGTGCCGCCGAAGGAGCCGATCTTGCAACCGCGCTGGCCGGCGCTGTTGTCGAACGTCGGGAAACTGCCGGACAGCTCAGGGGTGCCCTGCGCCGCCATTCCGCACTTGAAATCGAGCTGGTCGACGTAGCCGTTCTGCTTCTTCGACTGGCCCGAGATGCGCATGAAGAGGTCGGGGGCGATCGTCGTGTCGAACGCACCTTTGACTTCCATGTCGTGGAAGGTGCCGGTCTTGGCCGAGAAATAGCCGGTGTCGTTGCCCTTCGGCGCCTTTGAAAACAGGCTGATGGTGCCGGCGATGTTGGCGAAGCCTGAGAGTGTGCCCTGCGGGCCGCGCTTTACTTCCACTCGCTCCAGGTCGTTCAGGTCGAGCGCCGAGCCGAACATGGTGTTGTGGTACACGTCGTCGATGTAGATACCGACGGCGGGCTCGACGGCGTAGCTATAGTCACCTGCGCTGACACCGCGCATGGCGATGGTCGGCGTCGGGCCGACGTTCGCATCGCCGGGTGTGATGAAGAGGTTCGGCACCGTGTGGCCGAGATCGGTGACGTTGTCGAACTGGCGTGCTTCCAGGTCTGCACCCGACACTGCCGTGATGGCCAGGGGGGTGGTTTGCAGATCTTCCTGCGTATATCGGGCGGTTACGGTGACCGACTGCAGCCCGCCTTCTTCGCTCGATTGCGCCTTCTGCGCGAAGGCTGGCGCGGTGGCCAGGCTTGCAACCACGCAGGCTGAAACCAGGCTGCCGCTGCCCCGGCGGCGATCCGCGCCTCCGGATTGTTGGTTACGTACGACACCACGGACGTGGCGTGTGCCTCTGAACCTCATAACTCCCCCCAGCACCGTCCGTGTGCCTGTTCTTCGCAGGCCCGGGAGGCGCAATTATTTCGACGCAGTAGTATTTCAGGACTACGGTATTTCAAAAATCGTAGCACTTACTTAACATGGCAACGGTAGATGCCCGGCGTGATGGATGTCAAGCGCCGCTGTGGTCCCACGGCCTGACTGGAATGGCAGGAAGAGCAAGATGAACAAAACGTCATGTTTGGCGGCCGGGTCGCTGGCGCTTTTTGGATGCATGAGTGTGGCGCAGTCCCCACTGCCGCCTCAGAAGACGGTCGGGAAGGTGGCGAAGCTGACGGCGATGGACTACATCGAGATCGAGCAACTCGTGTACCGGTACGCTTCTGCGCTCGATCACTGCGCAGACAACGGGGATTCCTACGCGAACCTTTATGTGCGCGATGGCGAGTTCGGCTCAACGACTGCGTGGGATGTCCCGCCGCAGAAGCCGATCAAGGGGCACGATGCGCTGGCCCGGCGAAGGGCCCGTGGTAGATCCCCGGTTACGCGGCTGGAAAGTCTGCACGCACGCAGATCATGCGGCTCTCGCACGCCAATCCAGGGCACAAAAGAGCCCCGGCTCGCGGGCAGCCGGGGCTTGGTTTCAGCCGTCAGGACACGGCTTGGGTTACTTCACTTGTCCTTCACCCTGTACATTGACCTCGCCGGGGTTCTGGATCACGTACATCACGACGCGGCGGTTCTTCGAACGGCCTTCTACGCTCGTGTTGTCCGAGATGGGCTGCGTTTCTCCATAGCCCTTCGCTACCAGCTGAGTGGCAGGCACGCCCTCACTCAGGAAGTAGTCCCGCACCGATTCGGCACGCCGTTGCGACAGCTTCATGTTGTAGGCATCGGCACCGCTGCTATCCGTGTGACCCTGCAACTCAACGCGCAGTCTCGGGTGCTTTTTCAGGCCATCGGCCACACCATCCAGGACGGGCTTTGAATCCCCAGTGAGCTGCGCCGAGTTCACTTCGAAAGTAACACCTTCGAGAGTGATGGAGCCTTTCTGCGGGCAACCCACAGCATCCACGCTCACGCCGGCCGGAGTGCCAGGGCACTGGTCCTTGTCGTCCGTGACGCCGTCATGGTCGGTGTCCATCGGCGGTGGTGGTGGCGGTGGCGGCGCGGGCGGTGCTGGCGGCGGCGGGGGAGGCGGCGGTGCCATTGGCTCCGGTGCTCGCTTCGGTGTTCCACCGAAGCCGAACTGGAAGCCTAGGGTGCCGATGTAGTCGCGGTAGTAACCGGGCGCGCCGGCATCATCCCAACGCACTTTCACTTCCGGTCGCAGCGCGAAGCTCGACGTGCCGGATGCGTTCTCCCACAGCTGCCACATCAAGCCGACGCCCGCCTGTGCCATGAAGTCCTTGGACTCAGGGCCCGGGCGCAAATCATTCTGCAAGCCGCCAGCACCTACGGTGATGTACGGCGAAACAACGCCAGCACGATTGAACACTCGCAGCACGTCCAGCGAAGCAGCGCCGAATGCTATGTCGTTGCCGGGAACGAGTGTGTCGAGCCGTGAGTAATTGAGATTGAGCTCGAGACTCCACGCATCGCTCAGGTGCTTGCCGAAGCCAAGCCCGTAGAGCATGTCGTGATCTTCAATCAGCCGGTCGTTATCGGAGGTGAGAATGCCGACTTGCGGCGTGAGGTACCACTGTCCCACTTCATCCGCCAATACGGCGGTGGCAGGCGCAGCCAGAATCAGCAATAAAGCGGATTGTTTGATCGACGGTCGCATCGAATCTCCTTCATCGAATTTGAGACGTTGCAACTCTGCTACATACACAATGCAGCAAAGAAGCAGCGACTAGACGCATGAGAAGGAGTTAAGTTCCGAATGTTGCGTTAATACGTCGGATTCGGTGCGATGGCG
>JBDTUL010000248.1:0-8772 GCA_040007735.1 Gammaproteobacteria bacterium
GTCGATGTCCTCATAGCCCCCGCAGGTCAGCCCGTACGCCGCCCCGGACGCCACAGAAGCCAGCCCCTGGGCCCTCCTCGAATCCCGTTGCTCCAAATGCCACAACAGCACCGACTGGGCCGGTGGCGTGGCGTTCGACACGATGACCCAGGACGACATCCCTGCCGATGCGGAGACCTGGGAGAAGGCAGTCCGCAAGCTGCGCGGCCGCCTGATGCCCCCGCCCGGGGAGAAGCAGCCGGACCAGCAGACGATTGATTCTTTCGTGTCCTACATGGAAGGCACGCTCGACAAGATTTCAGCCGCCCATCCCGACCCCGGCACCGTCGGCCTGCACCGCCTGAACCGAACTGAATACGCCCGCGAAATCGACCGCATGCTCGGCCTGAAGGTCGACGTGCAGACTTTGCTTCCGGGCGATGTCTCGAGCGACGGGTTCGACAATATCGCCGCCGTCCTGCGCGTGTCGCCCTCGTTCCTGGATCAATACATCGGTGCCGCGCGCACCGTCAGCCGCCAGGCCATCGGCCGCGCCACCGGCAAGCCGAGCACGCGCCAGGTGCGCGCCAACGGCTCCGACCAGTCCGCACACATCGACGGCCTGCCGCTGGGCACCCGCGGCGGCATGCTCGTGGACCACTACTTCCCTGCCGACGGCGAGTACGAATTCAACATCCGCGAATTTTTCTTCATGGGCGCCGGCTACGTCACCAAGGTGGATCAGAAACACACGGTGATCATGACCATCGACGATGTGCGCGTGTTCCAGGCCGACGCCGGTGGCAAAGAAGACCTGAACGCCGTGGACCTGCGTCAGGCCGACGCCGCCAACGAGATGCAGAAGCGCTTCGAGCACATCCGCGTCAAATTGAAGGCAGGCCCGCACCGCGTGGGGATTTCGTTCATCGAACGGTCGCTCGCGGAATCCGATTCACCGCTCCAACCCATCGCCATGCTGCCGGAGATGGAGCGCGCCCCCACCATTCCCGGCCTGGATATTTCCGGCCCGTTCAACGTCACCGGCATCAGCGAAACGGCCAGCCGCCAGCGCATCTTCATCTGCCGGCCCGCATCGCGCGAAGACGAACTGCCATGCGCAAAACGCATCCTCACTCAGCTCGCCAGCGAAGCGTTTCGCCGCCCGGCGAGCGATGCGGACCTGAAAGCGCCGCTCGCCTTCTACGCTCAGGGCCGCGAATCCGGCGGCGATTTCGAGGCTGGCATCGAGAGTGGCCTCACCTCGATCCTGTCCAGCACGAAATTCCTGTTCCGCGTGGAGCCGGCCGCCGCGAACGCAGAGCCGGGTTCGGTCCACCGGCTGACGGATCTCGAGCTCGCCTCGCGCCTGTCGTTCTTCCTCTGGAGCGAAGGCCCGGATGCCGAGCTCATCAAGGTCGCCGCCGCCAACGGGTTGAGCGACTCGCAAACGCTGCTCGCGCAAGTGCATCGCATGCTTGCCGATCCGCGCTCGCAATCGCTGGTAACGAACTTCGCGTTCCAATGGTTGAACGTGAACAAGATGGAGGCCATCCAGCCCGACCCGGTGCTGTATCCCGATTTCGATCGCGACCTGCGAGAGGGATATCGCGAAGAGATGCGGCTGTTCCTCGGCAGCATCCTGCGTCAACAGCGCAGCGTGCTCGACCTGCTGCGCTCCGGTGAGACGTTCCTGAACGAGCGACTGGCTCTGCAGTACGGTGTTCCCAACATTCGCGGCGCGCAGTTCCGCCCCGTTCGCCTGACCGATTCCAATCGCTGGGGCCTGCTCGGAAAGGGCGCGCTGCTCATGGGCACGTCTTACGGAAACCGCACGTCGCCGGTGCTGCGCGGTGCGTACATTCTCGAGAACATCACGGGCACGCCACCGAACTCACCTCCGCCCGGCGTGCAGGCTTTCAAGGAAAGCGAGCCCGGCAAGAAAATGACGACCGTGCGGGAGCGACTCGAGAGTCACCGCGCCAACCCTTCTTGCAATGCCTGTCACGGCGTGATGGATCCCTTGGGCTTCGCGCTTGAGAAATTCGACGTGGTCGGCGCCTGGCGCGAAAAGGATCGCGACGCCGGCACTGCCATCGACTCGAGCGGCCAGCTTTCCGACGGCACCCATCTCAATGGTCCCGCTGAGCTGCGTATGGCGCTGCTGCGTCGGCCCGAACAGTTCGTGCAGACACTCACTGAGAAGCTGATGGTGTTCGCGCTGGGCCGCGCCCTGCGATATCAGGACATGCCGACCGTTCGCGCCATCGTGCGCGAGTCCGCCCAGCAGGACTATCGATTCGAAGCAATCGTGAACGGCATCGTCACGAGCCAGGCATTCCAGATGCGAGCCGTCCCGTCAGCGGCTTCTCCGGATACCAAGCAGGCGTCGCTCACAGGCGAGCCGTTGAGGAAGTAACCGATGTTCATTTCGCGAAAATTTCTGTCTCGTCGTACCGTGCTGCGCGGGTTGGGAGCGACGGTGTCGCTTCCCCTGCTGGACGCCATGGTGCCCGCGGCCACGGCCCTGTCGAAAACGGCTGCAGCGCCGGCCATGCGTCTGGGATTTTTCTATTTCCCCCACGGCGCCATCATGGAGAAGTGGACACCCACGGCAGCGGGGCGAGACTTCGAGCTGAGCCCTATTCTGGAGCCGTTCGCGCCGTTGCGTAAGCAACTCACGGTAGTGAGCAACATCGGCAACAAACCCGGTGAGAGCCGCTCCGTGCATGCGCTGGTGCCGGCAACGTGGCTGTCCTGCACGCATCCGGAGGAAGGCCTGGTGCCGCACATGGCGGCGACGGTGGATCAGATCGCCGCCCGGCACATCGGCCAGAGCACGCCCTATCCGTCGCTCGAAGTGGCTACTGCGCAGGGCCATGGCGTAGGCAGTGCCTGCGAGCGCGGGTACGGCTGCAGCTACTCCGGCACCCTCTCCTTTCGCACGCCGTCGACGCCGCTGCCGGTGGAAAGCAATCCGCGCCAGCTGTACCTGCGTTTGTTCGGCCAGGGCGATACGCCTGAAGAACGCCGCTTCCTCACGAAACAGACGACCAGCATCCTGGACATGATTGCGAGCGAGACGGACTCGCTGAACCGCAACCTGGGTCCGCAGGACCGGGCGACCCTGAGCGACTATCTCGAAAGCGTGCGCGAGATCGAGCGGCGCGTGCAGAACTCAGAACGGGGCGATGTCTCCAAACTCCACCTGCCGGAAGTGCCGGGTGCCACGTCGGAGAGTTTCGATGAGCACCTGAACCTCATGTTCGATCTCATTGCGCTGGCTTACCAGGGCAACCTCACCCGCATCCAGAGTTTCATGATTGCGCCGGAGGTCAGCGAGCAAACCTACAACCACATTGGCGTGCCGGACGCGTTCCATGCCCTGTCGCATCACGCGAACGACGAAGCGAAGAAGGCGCGGCTCGTGAAGATCCAGCGCTATCACACCGAGGCGTTCGTGAAGTTCGCGGCCAAACTCGCGACCATGCCCGATGGCGACGGCAGCCTGCTCGATCACTCGATGATGCTCTATGGCAGCAACATGAGTAACAGCAACGTCCACAACCAGTATCCGCTGCCGATCGCGTTGCTGGGCGGCGGTTGCGGTAAGGTGAAAGGCAACCAGCACATCAACTTCGCGCAGCGCACGCCGCTTGCGAACGTGTTGCTCACGGTGCTGCAACGAGCCGGCGTGCCGACCGAGAAGTTTGGCGACAGCACCGGCTCGGTGGCGGAAATTTGATGTCGCGACGATTTACTGCGGCACAGGGAATCGTTTCAGGTGCTCGCCTCGGCGTGTCGCTGCGCGTGTTGGCGTTTCTGCTAGCTTGCGCGACGGCTGCGGTCGCGACGGCTGAAGTCGCCACGGCGGCGACCGTCGTCGAGCCCGTCGAGCGTGACGCCCCTCTGGTCTTCGCAGCTCGCAGTGACGACGCCGACGCGGCTCGCGCGCTGCTCGATGCCAAGCCGCGCGTCGACGTCAATCAACGCACCTCCGATGGCACGAGCGCCCTGCACTGGGCCGTCTATCACGACGATGCGGACCTGGTCGATCGCCTGATCGCAGCCGGCGCGGACACCAACGCAAAGAACGACTACGGCGCGACGCCCATGTCGCAAGCGGCCGTGATTGGCAACGTGAAGGTGTTGAGCAAGCTTCTGGCGGCGCGCGCAGACGTCGAGTCCCCAAACGCGGACGGCCAGACGGCGCTGATGGTGATTGCACGCACGAGCAACGTCGAGGCGGCGAAGCTTCTCATTCGCCGTGGCGCAAAGGTCAACGCCGTCGAGCAATGGCGCGGCCAGGCACCGCTCATGTGGGCTGCCGCCGAGAATCAGCCGGCGATGGTTCGGCTGTTGATCGATCACCGCGCGGAAGTGAATGCGCGCTCCAACATCAACGAGTGGGATCGGCAGGTCACGGCAGAGCCGCGCATGCAGGCGCGCCCCTCGGGCGGCTTCACTCCCCTGCTCTACGCTACGCGCAAGGGTTGTCTCGATTGTGTGCGTGCCCTCATCAAGGCTCACGCGGACATCGGCCTGTCAGACCCCGATGGCGTGAGCCCGCTGTTGCTCGCCACGCTCAACTTCAATTTCGATATCGCCGCACTCCTGGTGAAGCAAGGCGCAGACGTCGACAAATGGGATCTCTGGGGCCGCTCACCGCTCTACACCGCCGTGGACATGAACACGTTGCCGACCGGCGGCCGTGCGGACCGGCCCTCGCTGGATGCGACGAGCGGCCTGCAACTCATGGAGCTGCTGCTGAAGGCCGGAGCCAATCCGAACCTGCAATTGAAGCTGTTCCCGCCCTATCGCTCGCTGCGCGACGACCGGGGCGCCGACGTTGTGCTCGGCGTTGGCACCACTCCCCTGCTTCGCGCCGCCAAATCGGGCGACCTGCCGGCCATGCGGTTGTTGCTGGCTCACGGAGCGAAGGTGGACATCGCCACGGCCAGCGGCGTTACTCCGCTCATGGCCGCGGCGGGCAATGGTTCGACGCGCATCGATACTCGTGGCCGCTATCGGAGCGAGCCGGACTCCATCGAGGCGGTCGAGTTGCTCGTCGCCGCGGGGGCCAACATCAACGCGCGAGACAACACGGGCCAGACTGCCCTGCATGGCGCCGCCAGCTGGGGCTCCAACGATCTCGTGAAGGCGCTCGCCGCGCATCGCGCCGACCTCATGGCCAAAGACAATCAGGGGCGCACGCCCGCGGATATCGCGAGAGGGAACGCCAGCGGCTCAGGCCGCTCCAGTAGCGACCCCCATCCGGAAACCGAAGCGCTGCTGCGTCAGCTCATGGCGGGCGCGAGCACGCCTGTCGCGGAAAACACGCCCGTACCTGGAGCGCGCTGAATGACCGAGATGGGACTTGTGATGCACCGAATGGGTCGGTGGGTTCTCGTGTTGCCTGCGCACGGGGCACGCTGAGTGGACCGACGTTCGTTCGTGCGCACGGTGGTGCCTGCGGCTGCTGCCGCCTTCGCTTTGCCGCGCTGGGCCGCGGCCTTCGCCAAGGCGAAACTCAGCGACCTCAGCGTTACGCCCCTCACCGATCGGATGCTGCTGATCTCCGGTGGCGGCGGCAACGTCACCGTATTCAACTCGCCCGATGGTGTGTTGCTGGTTGACGGGGGCTCTCCCGAATATTCCGCGCATGTACTGCGGCTGGTGAAGGAGCGCACCGGCGCCAAGCGCGTGCACACGCTGTTCAATACGCACTGGCATTGGGACCAGACTGGCTCCAACCGAACACTCGGCCCGGCCGGCACACGCATCATCGCGCACGAGAATACGCGGCTCTGGCTCGGCACCGAAGTGAATTCCAAGTGGCAGAGCCGCTTGTATGAACCGCTTCCCCGCAACGCGCGGCCCACTGACACGATCTACACTTCGGCGAGCCTGTCCTTTGGCGGCGAGACCATCGACTACGGGTATCTTCCGCAGGCTCACACCGATGGCGACATCTACGTGTTCTTTCGCAATGCCAATGTGCTGGTGGCGGGAGATGTGGTGTCGGTGGGGTCGTATCCTGTGCTGGACTACTCCACCAACGGCTGGATTGGCGGCACGATGACGGCGACTCAAACGTTGCTCGACCTGTGCAACGCAGACACTCGCGTTGTGCCGGGTAAGGGGGCTGTGCAGAGCCGGGCGAATCTCGACGCCGAGCATGCGATGCTCGTCACCATGAAGCAGCGGCTGGCTCAGCTGCTGGCGAAAGGGATGAGTGTGCAGGATATGATTGATGCTGCGCCCACCCAGGAATTTGATGCGCAGTGGGGGGACCCGAAGTTGTTCATTGCCAATGCGTGGCAGGGACTGGTGCAAAGGGCGCGGGAGCTGGGCGTAACGATTGTTTGAGTTTGCCTGACGTGTGAGATTTGCCCGACAAACGCAAGCGAGTGCCCTCTTCAGCCGCCCAGCGATTGAGGGCTCTTAGTGCCGCAGACCGGAAGCCCTCAAGCGCCGGGCGGCTGAGAAGAAGATGATCATGAGGGGACTCCGTCAGCCTGCGGGGCGCGCAGCGCCTCATTTACCTGAGCGGCACGCAGCACCTCATATTTGCGCCCGAGTCGCCACGCACTCCACGCCCACACCCCTGACGCAATAACCCCCAGCCCCAGCGCCGCACCGATCCCAAACCCCATCATCCGCAGGCCCGCCTGCACCCACGCAGCGCTCAGATCCCCAACCCGATACATCACCGTATCGATGACGTTCTTGGCCTTGTAGCGACTCTCCTGCTCCACCACGGTGAAGCAGATCTCACGGCTGGGCCTCGCAATGGCGTACTGAGTAACGCGGCGTACCACCTGCATCGCCTGCAGCATCAGCAGCGTAGGCGACAACGCCATGAGCACGAACGACACCGCCATCAGAACCGGGTTGAGCACCAAACTGCCGGTGACACCGAAGCGCTTGATGAAGCGCCCCATCCCAAACATCAGCACGATAGCCGAGCAGATGTTCACCACCAGGTCGATATCCGCCAGCGCCTGGGTGCGCGCCGCGAGCCCGGCGAAGGACCGGCTGATCATGTCGGTCTGGATGAAATAGCCGATCGTCGCGATCCACGTCATCAGCAGCATGAAGATCGCCTGGTTCAACAGGTAGGACGAAGTGAACAGCGCCCGGAAACCGTCGAACAGCGAACCGCGCAACTTGTGATCCAGCGTGGAAACCTGCGTTTCCTCGTGCGCTTCCTGAAGCCGATGCTTCTCTCGAATGAGCCGCAGCACCAGCAGGATGACGACAACCAGCCCGGCGGCGGCGATGAGCAACAACCCGCTCACGCCCACGCCTTTGACGAACAGCGACGCCACGAGCGGCCCCGCGATGGCGCCGAGACTGCCACCCGCCGCGATGGCAGGCAGCAGGCGCCCCGCTTGAGCCGGTGTGAAGAGGTCCACCATCAGGCTCCAGAACACCGAAATCATGAACAGGTTGATGACGCTGAACCACCAGAAGAACGCCGCAGCGAGCGTGCGGCTATCCGGCGCGGCGTTGAACCATGCGCAGAACACCAGCAGATCCAGAACCAGGAACCCGAACACGCCCGGCAAGACACGCGAGAGCTTGAAAGTGTCCGTGAGCCATGCGAACAAGGGCGAGCACACGAGGGTGAGAAGGAGCGTGCCGGTGAAGAGGTTCTGGAGCTGATCCACCCCGAAAACCGTGGCCGCCGCATCGCGCACCGGCCTCAGGATGTAATAGCTCCCCAGCAGCACGAAATTGCAAATGAAGGCGAGCACCAGCGCCTTGCGCTCGTGCGCCTCCACATTCGCGACGAGCCTGGTCACCCAGCGCGACAACACGGCTTCACCGGACATGCGCTGAGATCAAAGCTGTCTGGCTGCGTTGTGCATTCCCAATCGTAATCGAAAACCGCCGCGGCCGGGCACGCGCTCGCGGTCAATCGAAACAAAGGTGTCACGCGATTGCAAAAGCGTTGGTTCAAATTGCGCGGAGGGATTCCAAGGGATTTAGAGGAGCAGTTTGATGCCGCCAGTCGACCGCCGCACGTTCATGAGTTTACTCAGCAGCGCCGCACTCACTCCGGCGCTTGCCAGAAGCATCGAGAAGGCAGCGGCGGTGCCCGCGCACAGTCGCAGCGGCACGATCAACGACGTGGAGCATGTGGTGTTCCTCATGCAGGAAAACCGCGCGTTCGATCACTACTTCGGCACGATGCGCGGCGTGCGCGGCTACGGCGATCCGCGGCCTGCCATGCTGCCCACCGGAAAGCCGGTTTGGTATCAGCCGAACGGCAACGGTTACGTCCTGCCGTTTCATCCCACAGCAAACGATCTCGGCATGCAGTTCCTGCAAGACACGCCGCACGGCTGGGGTGATACCCAGGCAGCCTGGAACGGCGGCAAGTACGACCAGTGGATCCCGAACAAAGGGTCCACGAGCATGGCGTACCTCACCCGGAAGGACATTCCGTTTCACTACGCGCTCGCCGATGCATTCACTATCTGCGACGGCTATCACGCTGCTCGGCCCGACCGACCCCAATCGCTACCACATGTGGACAGGCTGGGTCGGCAACGACGGCCAGGGCGGCGGCCCCGTCATCAACAACGCCGAGGCGGGGTATGACTGGTCCACGTATCCGGAGCGGCTGGAGAAAGCCGGCATCTCCTGGAAAATTTATCAGGACAGCGGCGTCGGCCTCGACGCGCCGGGGTTCTGGGGTTGGACCGAGGATGCCGCGATCGGCAACTACGGCGACAACTCCCTGCTCTACTTCCATCAGTATCAGAACGCGCAGCCGGGCCAGCCGCT
>JBDTUL010000249.1:0-8760 GCA_040007735.1 Gammaproteobacteria bacterium
CGCGGGCCGTTGTGGAGACATGGGTCTCGGCGTGTGGTGCGGCGGCTATTTCCCGATGTACGAAGTGTTCCTCGGTTCCTCCAATGTGTGGATCGAGGGCGCGCGCGCCGCACGCGTGGTGGTGGATATCACCAAACACTGCCTGTTCACGACGCCCAAGCCGCAGGACCTGCCGATCGGGCCGATGCTGGGAACGACCATCAGCTGCAGCCCGAACGTGATGATCGGCGGCATCCCCATGCCTTCCCTGACTGCGCTGGCGCTGGGCGCTGTCATGAGGAGCGCGTTCAAGCTCGCCGGCAAAGGCGCGCGAGCCTTCGCGCGCGCGTCGGCACCGCTGCGGCGGCGAATGGGCAGCACGCTCAACGAAGCAAACAGTTTCCTTCGCTGCAAAGTGCTGCGCGCCGAGCCGGTGAATTTCATCACGGGTGAAGTGTCGGTCGAACAGCAGGACTTTTCCCTGCCTGGAATCATCCCGCTCGACTGGAACCGTTGCTACGGGTCACAGCGTTTCCGCAGCGGAGTCTGTGGCTACGGCTGGAGCACGCAGGCCGACGCGCGACTGGTATTCGAAGACGACGGCGCCGTGACGTTCGACGATGGCCTCGGCGCAGTAGCGCTATTCCCCTGGCTGCCGACCGAAGGCACCGTGCGCGACCTGGTCGACGGCGCCACCCTCTCCGTCACAGGCGAAACCCTCCGCGTCCACCTGAAAAACAGCCTGACCTATGTGTTTGAAAGGAACGCCCCCGGTTCGGCAGATACTTCTTCAGGCGATGGCTCCGGGGGCAACGTGTTCAAAAGCGGGGCAGGTGGCCGCCCGCGCTCGAACGGCACCTTCGTTCGCACCTTGGCAGGGGCCCTTCCCAGCCGCCCGGCGATTGAGGGCTCCTATCTCCCAATCACCCAAATGGAAGACAACTGCGGCAACTCCCTCCGCTTCATCCGCGATGACGACGGCCTGCGCCAAATAATCGAAAGCGCCGGCCGCCGCCTGGAGTTCACCTCCAAAGCGGGCCTGGTAACCGAAATCCGCATTCGCCATTCCGACCACCATCCCCCTCGCGTCCTCGCCCGCTACGAATACAGCGCCAGCAACGAGCTCACAGCTGTCCATGACGCCCTGGGCAACACCCGCCGCTTCCGCTACGAACACGAGCGGCTGGTCCGGCACACAACCCGCAATGGCCTGTCGTTCCACTACGAATACGCCGGCCCCAAGGCCTCCGCCCGGTGCATCAAAGCCTGGGGCGACGGCGGCCTCTACAGCTACGGGTTCACCTTCGACCCGGTGTTGAAGCGCGTCACCACCACCAACTCACTGGGCGCGGTCTCCACCGCTCAACTCAATGACCTGAGCCTGCCCATCTGGGAGATGGACCCACTCGGCGGCATCACAAAGTATGAATACGACGACCGCGGCCGCACCATCGCCGTCACCGACCGCGACGGCAACGGCAGCCGCTATCAATACGACGAAAGCGGCAACCTGCTCGAGCTGACCCGAGCGGATGGCTCGACCATTCGCACTTCGTTCGATGAGCATGGCAAACCCGTCTCTATCACGGACCCCAACGGCGCCCAGTGGACTCAGAAGTGGGATCCGCGCGGGCTGCTGCTCGAGCGCACGACCCCGCTGGGAAACGTATCGCGCTATGGGTACGACGTTCGCGGCCAGCTCATTCGCTTCACGAACGCCCGCGGCGCGCGCACGCAGATGGACTTCGACAACCTCGGCAACCTGATCCGGTCCACGGACGTCCTGGGTCGCAGCACTCGTTTCGGGTACGACGCGCTGGGCAACCTCACCGCGAGAGTCGACGCCCTCGATCGCAAAACACACTATCGATATGACGCCGGCAATCGGCTCACCGAAGTGAAGCTACCTTCCGGGGCCACGCTTGCCTGCGAGTACGACGGCGAAGGCAACCTCACCCGTCATATCGACGAGCGCGGCTCGGCGATTCAGTTCGAATACTTCGGCCTCGGCCTGTTGAAGCGGCGACAGCAGAGCGATGGTCGCAGCGTCGAATACGGGTACGATTCCGAAGAGCGGCTCGTCAGTGTGACCAACCAGCGCGGCGAAACGTATCGACTCAAACGCGACGTGCTGGGCCGAGTGTTCGAGGAAGTAGACTACTGGGGCCAGGTCACCACGCTTGGGTTCGACGCCAGCGGGCACCTGAAGGAAAGCCGCGACCCGCTCGGCCGCGTGATCCGCTTCACCACGGACAAGATGGGCCGCGTTCGCAGCACCCGCAGCGCGCATGCGCTGCAGCCCGACCGGTTCAGTGAAGAGACATTCGACTACGATCTTGCCGGATATCTGATCGGCTGCGGCAATGAGCATATCCGCGTGCAGCGGCAATACGATGCTGAGGGCAACCTGGTGGAAGAACACCAGGGTGATTTCAAAATCCGAAACGCCTATGACGCTGGCGGCAATCGCATTCAACGCGAGACGAGTGCCGGCAACACCACGAAGTTTGGCTACGACGTGCTGGGGCAGCTCGAGTCCATCGCCATCAACGACGAGCCGCCGCTTCGCATCGAGCGGGATCGGGAAGGCCAGGCGCGCCGGGAGACGCTGGGCTCAGGGCTCGAGCGTCTTTATGAATACGACAGCGACGGCCATCTCACCCATCAGGGCATCCGCCGCGGGTCCGGATGGCTGTTCCAGACGCACTACCAGTACGACGCTTCCGGCAATCTCACCATTCGGCGCGATAGCAGCCAGGGGACAGATCACTACGACTACGACCCGCTTGGCCAAGTCGTGCGGCATACGGACCCTCAGGAAAAACTGAATCGCTTCTTTCAGGATCCGGCGGGCGACCGCCTGCGCACCGAGGTTGCCAGCGACGACGGTGCGACAGAGGGTTCCTGGAATCGCCAGGGCCAGTATGAAGGAGCGCACTATCGATTCGATCGAGCCGGTCAACTCACTCGGCGTGATACTGAGGTCGCTTCCACTGAATTCACTTGGGATGCGGCTCAGCGCCTGGTACGCACGCAGACTCAGGGCCTGGAGACGCGGTATGGCTACGACCCGCTAGGTCGCCGCGTCTTCAAGCAGACAGGCACTGAGAAAGCCTGCTTCCGCTGGGATGCGGATGCGCTCGTGGCGGAGAAGGCAGGGCAGGGCGACGGCGCCAGCTGGCGCGAGTATGTGTACTACCCTTCCACGTTCGAGCCTGTCGCGCTGATCGACTCAACGTCCCAAAGCAAGCACGCCTTCTACTATTCGAACGATCCGAACGGCTGCCCCACACGGGTGATCTCTCCGCAAGGCGACGTGGTTTGGGCCGCGCGATACACGCCTTACGGAGAAGCCACGGTGCTCATCGGCAAGCCGGGCTTCAATCCGCTTCGTTTCCAAGGGCAGTACGCGGACGAAGAAACGGGGCTGTACTACAACCGGCACCGTTACTACGACCCCGCCGTGGGACAGTTCATCAGTCCCGACCCCATCGGGTTGCTCGCAGGTACTAACTTCTATCAATACGCGCCGAATACGCTGGCGTGGGCCGACCCGCTGGGACTCGACACACACTATCTAGACGCGTGGATCGAGCGAAATGGCGAAGTGCTGGCGGGCACACAGAAGCCGGTTTCAAGCGGCGGCCAGACCGCCGAGCAGGCTGGCCGATGGGGCCTTGGCTCGCACACCGAGCCGAAGTACCTCCGCGAGTACGGCCACGTGCTACAACCGAACGATGTGGTACACATGCAGGGCACGCGGGATCCGTGCGCGCCGGGCTGCCAGCCGTTGCTCCGCGACCTGGCGGATGGCAACCATGTGGTCGACGACCTCACGGATCTGAAAGCTCCGCCGACGAAGACCGTGTATCACGCATCGGATACCGGCCGTACGTGGACGTTCCGCAAGGCGACGCCGGGTGAATTCGGGCGAGCGAAAGCGGATGTCATCGTCGAGATTGCTGAGGCGAACGGCAGCCATTCGATGCGTCGTTACTGGCGCAAGCCGAACGGGGGCTGGACATCCAAGAAGGTTCGAATAGGGTGCGGGTAGGCGTCGTGGGGAAAGGATGGGAGCCGGCATGATCGTGGAGCCACTGCAAGCGATAGTAGAGACCGCATTTCCGGGTGTGACGCTCGCACCGGGCTTCGGCGCCAACCCGATCTCTGCCGCCGAGTCGCATCTCGGCGTGGCGCTGCCCGAAGCGCTGAAGGACTACTTTTCCGTGGCCGGCGGTTCCCGCGAGATGATGGCGGGCAATTTTCGCATGCTCGCTCCAGAGAAGCTGCGATCGGAAAGCGCTCACCTCATCTTCTGTGAAGAGGACCAGGGCCTCGAGGACTTCGGCATTCCGCTGGGCGAGCTTGCGAACCTCGCTACTGTTCCCAACCCCAGCGTCGCTGTGAAAGCCCGCAAGGCCCGCGAGTGGTTCAGCGAATCCTCGTCGCTGTCCGCATTCCTGCTGGGTGTCGGCGTGTGGCAGGCTATTCTGGCCCTGCCCGAGAAGGCTCGGTGCAAGATGCCGAAGACCGAGTTGAAGAAGGTCGCGGCATTCTTCCAGCCTTTGGGTGCCCCCGACGTCAGGCTCGGGGGTCACCGCATCGGGCTGGTGGATCGGAAGAATTCGCTCCTCGCCACCTATCACTACAATACCGACCTGCTGTACGTGGGCTCGCCGCGCGAAGACGCTATCGAGGCGCTCGAAAAGCGATCCGGGCTCGACTTCGATTCGCTCTGAGCACGAAGTCGATACAGCTCACTTCCGTCCACTGGGTCCGGTGTATCCGGCTCGCCCGGCAAATGCGCCCATCGAGGTCTTCGAGTCTGGCGCGCCCTCACGCCCCTTCGAGCGCATCGCACGGCTCGATGCGCATTTCGAGAAAACCGTGCTCGTCTCGACGTCGCACGAGACCGCTCTCAAAGCGCGTACAGGCCCAGGTCCGCGCCGCCGGCGCGGACGCCATCATCGACATCGACGAGCGCCGTTCGCGCATCAACGAAACGCTGGTGCTTCATGTCACCGGCACAGGCGTTCGCTACACCGCGCCGTAGGCGTGTGAGCGGCCGTCGCGAACGTGGCCTGGCCGCCCGGCGAGTGGGCTCTGGAATCTGCTCCCAGCCGCCCGGCGATTGAGGGCCTCTTGGGGCCGCTTCCTGAAGCCCTCAATCGCCGGGCGGCTGGGAGCGTTTCTTTTGATTTCAGGCTGGAAAACCGGCTATTTCTTTGTGCCCTTCGCCTCCGCTGCGGATTTCTCAGCCGCCGCCTCGGCCTTCAGGTATTCCGCATACCCCTTTGCCTCGACCGCCTGGCTGACAATGTGCATCTGGATCTCATCGCTGACCTGCGGCACGTATTTGCCGAGGCCGAAGTCGGAGCGCTTCAGCGTCGTGGTGGCGTCGAACCCCACCGTGGGCAGGCTGGTTCGGGGGTTCGCGCCGACTTTGACGATGGTGACTGCGAGCGTCACCGGCCGGGTGATCCCATGCAGACTGAGATTGCCGGTCACCTTTAGCTGGTTTTTCATCGCGCCCGCGTCGACGCGAGTGCTCTTGAACGTTGCGGTGGGAAAGCGCGCGGTCGCGAAGAAATCCTCCGAGCGAAAATGATCGTCCAGTCCCGGCACGCCGCTGTTGAGGCTGGCGAGCGGGATGGTCACCGTTACCGACGACATCAAGGGTTGGGTTGGGTCGAACTGCAGCGTGCCTTCGCCTTGGCTGAACTGCGCAGCCGGACTCGAGAACCCCAGGTGATTCCAGCGAAAGACGCCTTGGGTGTAGTCCGGCTCGAGAGTGTAGGCGGTGGCGTGGAGAGAGGCGGACGCGAGGGCCAGAGAGGTGGCCAAAGCTTTGGCGAGTGAGGTGGCGAGAGTGCGACGACGAAACATCGGGGCGAGCTCCTGTGGCGGGTGAGGGCTAGAATTGCAGCGGCTGGCGAGTCGTCACGATGCCGACGCGAGATCGCGTAAGTCCTGAATCCGCCCTGAAACGGCCTGAAGAGTTCTGAAAGCATGGATCAGCCCACTGCCATACCGCTGCGCATCGGCGCCTGGTGCGTCAATCCAGCCGCGGGCCAGATGTCGCGCGAGGGCGAGGTCGTGCGGCTCGAAGCTCGCACCCTGCGGCTGCTGCTTTGCCTGGCCCAGCATGCGGGGCAGGTCGTGAGTATCGACGCGCTGCTGGACCAGGTCTGGTCGGGCGCTGTCGTCACACCGGACTCGGTCTATCAGGCCGTGGCCTCACTTCGTCGCATGCTGGGAGATGACGCCCGGCAGCCGGCCTATATCGCCACCGTGCCGCGGCTCGGCTATCGAATGGTGGCCAGCGTTAGTGCGTGGGAAGAGCAGCCGGTGGCCGCGCCGCCTATCGCGGCGCCTTTGCATGATGAGGCTCCGGTTGTCGGAGCCTCCGCTGAACGCAAGCCCCGGTCGCCTCGTCAGCCCTTACTTCTGCTGGGTGCCACACTCTGCTTCGTGCTCGCAGTTGGTGCATTCCTGTTGTACGGCGGCGCCCTGAATTCTGCGGCCCGCAGCGCCCCGGCCAAATCCGTAGCAGTGCTGCCGTTTCTCGATCTCACCACTCAGGAGATGAACGAGGAATACTTTGCGGATGGCATGACGGAGGAGCTGATCGACCGGCTCAGCCGCATTCCGGGGCTGCGCGTGCCGGCTCCCACCGCCTCGTTCTACTTCAAGGGCAAGCAGACAACCGTAGCCGAAGCCGCAAGCTCTCTGGGCGTCACCTTCGTCGTCGACGGCAGCGTGCGCAAATCGGGCGACACACTGCGAATTGCGGCGCGGCTCATTCGAGCCGCGGATGGCTACGTGGTCTGGTCCGGAACCTACGATCGCGCCTCGACCGACAGACTGAGGGTGCAGGACGAGATTGCCGGCGAGGTCGCGAAAGCGCTGCCCGCGTCGATCCGCTGAGGGGGGGGCGCGAAGGCGCTGCCGGCGTCAAGCTGCTGAGGGAGGTTGCGCTTGCCCACCGATGTAGAGGCTCTGCTGATCTGGATGGGCAAGGGGCTCGTGCGCTCCGTTCCCAGCCGCCCGGCGATTGAGGGCCTCTTTCGACGTGCTATCTTGCCGCGAAACAACCACTTCGAAACCCGACTAATGCAAACGTTGATGCCGACCGGTTTCTGCTTTACCCCGCCTCACAATAAAGCCGCTTCCACTGCTCGTCGCGCCCTGGCGTGCGTCGCCTTGCTGCTGGTTGCGCTCCACACCGCGCCGGCCAGCGCATTCGGCTTCGACGACGTGGCCGCGCAAGCGCAGAAGCAGGCCCGGGCGCCTTACAAGGCCGCCACGCGCAAGCCGCCAGCGGAGTTGCAGGCCCTCACCTACGACCAGTATCGGGACATTCGCTTTCGTCCCGACCACGCGCTGTGGCGCCCGGAAGGGCTGCCGTTCGAGCTGATGTTCTTCCACCTCGGCAAGTTCCAGACCGAGTCGGTGCGCATCAATGAAGTGACGCCGAAGGGCGTGCGCCACATCGCCTATGACAGTGCCGATTTCAACTATGGGCACAACAAACTGTCTCCCCAGACGTGGGGCGACATGGGGTTCGCCGGCTTTCGCGCGCACTACCTGCTGAATGGCGGTGAGTACAAGGACGAACTCGTGGTGTTCCTCGGCGCGAGCTACTTTCGCGCGCTCGGCGCGGGCCTGCACTATGGTTTGTCGGCGCGCGGGCTGGCCATCGACACCGTGGGCGGCAACGGCGAAGAGTTTCCGCGCTTCAGTGAGTTCTGGGTGGTGAAGCCCGCCGCTGACGCGAAATCGCTCACTCTCTATGCATTGCTGGATTCGCCGCGTGTCAGCGGTGCGTATCAGTTCGAGATACAACCCGGCGGTGAGACGATCGTCACCGTGCGCTCGCGGCTGTTCCTGCGCGCAAACGTGGCAACGCTCGGCATCGCACCGCTCACGAGCATGTTTGCCTTCGGCGAAAACCAGCCGCATCGAACGGACTTTCGTCCCGAGGTGCACGATTCGGATGGCCTGATGGTGGCCAGCGGCAGCGGCGAATGGCTCTGGCGTCCGCTGCTCAACCCGAAGTCGACACTGACAACGTCGTTCTCCATGCCCAGCCTGCGCGGTTTCGGGCTCATGCAGCGTGACCGCAATTTCGGAAGCTATGAAGATAGTGAGGCGCGCTACGAGTTGCGGCCCAGTGCCTGGATCGAGCCTGTCGGCAACTGGGGCCCCGGCCGGGTGGAGCTGGTTCTGCTGAGCACGCCCGACGAAACCAACGACAACATCGTGGCGTATTGGGTGCCCGAGAAACTTCCGGCGCTCGGCCAGCCGCTCGATTTCACGTATCGCCTGCACTGGCAGGGCACGCAGCAGATGGAGCGGCCGCCCGGCGCCTGGGTCGTGCAGACGCGCGTGGGGCGCGGGTTTGCCGAACTTGCAGACGACGAGCAGCAATTCGTTGTGGATTTCACCGGCCCCGCGCTTGCGGCGCTGTCGGCCGATGCGGCCGTGAAGGCGGTGGTTACCGCGCCTTCCAACGGGCAGATCGTTGAAAGCAACGCCTACCGCGTGGAAGCCACCGGGGCGTGGCGCATGACCGTGCGGGTGAAGCAGGTCAACACTTCGCAACCTACTGAGTTGCGGGGGTTCCTTCAGAGTGGGACGGATATTTTGACGGAGACGTGGAGCAATATCGTTCCCGGGCGATAGCTATCGCGCCTGATCGACTGGAGTTCTATTTCTCCTCCCGACCGCCCGGCGATTGAGCAACTGTGTTGTGGGTCAAGCGATTTGGTGCAGTGTGGG
>JBDTUL010000250.1:0-8757 GCA_040007735.1 Gammaproteobacteria bacterium
AAGCCTTTCAACGCACCTCTCACACTCAAGCCAAACTTTTTTCCAACGTATCGAGCGTGCGCATTGCCGGCAGCACCTGCTGCACGCTCGCATTCGGCTCACGCTTCTCGCGAATGGCTGCCACGAACTCGCGATCCTGCAGCTCGATGCCGTTCATCGAGACATCCACTTTCGATACGTCGATGGGCTTGTTCTTCCCATCGAGCAAATCGTCGTAGTTCGCGATATACGTGCCGTTGTCGCAGATGTAGCGGAAGAACGTGCCCAGCGGCCCATCGTTGTTGAAAGAGAGCGACAGCGTGCAGATGGCACCCGACGGCACCTTCAGCTGAATGCTCATGTCCATGGCGATCTTCAGCTCAGGATGCATTGGCCCCTGTACTGCGCGCGCGATGGAAGCGGTCTGCCCCGTCTGATACTGGAAGAGATCGACTGTGTGACACGCGTGGTGCCACAAAAGGTGATCCGTCCAGCTGCGCGGCTTGCCCAGCGCATTCATGTTGGTGCGACGGAAGAAGTACGTCTGCACATCCATCTGCAGCACCGTAAGCTCGCCGGCCTTGATGCGCTTGTGAATCCACTGGTGGCTCGGATTGAAGCGACGCGTGTGACCGCCCATGGCGATGACTCCCGTCTCCTTCTGCACGCGAGCAAGATCCTCAGCATCCTTCAGCGTGTCTGCAATCGGAATTTCGATCTGCACATGCTTGCCAGCCTTCATGCATTGAATGCCCTGACGAGCATGCATCTGCGTAGGCGTTGCGAGAATGGCGCCCTCGACACCCGGCTGCGCCAGGCTCTCCGCGAGATCGGTAGAGAAGTGCGGAATGTTGTACTTCTTGGCTACTTCGGCAGTGGCCTCGGCGTTTCCGCCCGCAAGCGAAACGATCTGCACGTCCTTGATGTTCTGAAGCGCTTCGATGTGCTTGACGCCGAACGCGCCCTGCCCGGCAACGATGATCTTGGTGGTCATGAACTTAGCTCGCGTTCTCGAGAATGAGATGCCCCAGCGCCGTGTTCGACGCGGGCACGTGATAGAAGCGATAGACCTCGCGCACCTTGTCTTCCAGGCCACCGCGCGCGATCAGCCACATCACCATCTCGATGCCTTCGGAGCCGGCTTCGCGCACATATTCGATGAAGGGAATCTTCGCGACGGCCTGAGGGTTCTTCGAGAGGTTATCCAGGAGCTTGTTGTCGAACTCCCGGTTGATGAGGCCGGCACGCTTGCCCTGCAGCTGGTGCGACATGCCGCCCGTGCCAAAGATGACAACGCGCAAGTCCTCGGGATACGACTCGACGGCCTTCTTGATGGCCTTGCCGAAGTTGTAGCACCTGTTGCCCGTCGGGGGCGGGTACTGCACCACGTTTACCGCCAGCGGAATGATCTTGCAGGGCCACGCCTTGGGCTGGCCAAACATCAGGGTCAGCGGCACCGTGAGGCCGTGGTCCACGTCCATCTTGTTGACGATGGTGATGTCGAATTCATCGAGGATGACCGACTGCGCGATATGGCTCGCCAGAATCGCGTGACCTTCCACCACCGGGACGGGACGCGGGCCCCAGCCTTCGTCGGCCGGCTGGAAGGATTCCGCACAGCCGAGCGCAAAGGTCGGAATGATCTCGGCCGAGAAGGCGGACGCGTGATCGTTGTACACCAGGATGATGACGTCGGGCTTGAGATCGGCGATCCACTTCTTCGAGAAGTCGAAGCCATCGAACACCGGCTTCCAGTAGGGGTCCTGGCTCTTGCCGTTGTCCCACGCCGCACCGATGGCGGGGACGTGCGATACGTTTACGCTTGCGATTATCCTGGCCACTCTACTTCCACTCCGACTTGCTGCGATTGCCGTCGACCGAGCGGCCGCCGTTCAACATCATTTGTGCGTATTCCGCTTGCGTTGAGCCCGTCATCGTGGCGGCCACGAACTGGAACGACAGGCCGTCTGTCGAGAACAGCTTCGAGAGGTAATAGATGTTGCCTCCGAGCTCGATCATGCGGCCCCAGTCGCGCTTCAGGATGGCGTCGCGCTGCTCGGCTGACATGGGCCACTTCTGCAGGTACTTCGCCTCGTCGGCTTTGAACTCCGCACGGGCGTCGGCTTTCATGAGCGACATGCAGAACATGTTCACGTGATAGCCCTGCCGCGCGCGCTGCGCATCGAACAGGGTGGTGCCGGGAATGTCATCGAACCCTTTCTCGGGCTCCTTGAATGGGGTGGACATGAGAGTTCCTCGCGCTTACGCGCCGAAATGATAGAGACGATGTGGATTGTCGACGAGGATGAGCTTCTGCGTGGCAGGGTCGGGCGCGAACAGCGGCACGAGGTCGACCAGGTCACCATCGTTGGGCATGTGCTTGGTAATGTTGGGATGCGGCCAGTCCGTGCCCCACAGCAGGCGATCGGCGGCAACCTTGATCAGTTCCTGCGCGAACGGCACGGCATCGGTGAACGGCGGGCCGCCGCTCGACATGCGCTCGGCGCCGCTGATCTTCACCCAGCAGTTCTCGTTGTTCTTCGCGAGCTGCAGCAGCGCCTGGAACGGCGGCTGGTCGAGGCCGTTCTTCGTGGGCACGCGCCCCATGTGATCGATGATGAACGGCACCGGCAGGTTGTTGATGAAGTCCGCCGAAGCGGGGATGTCCACGGCGTCGAAGTGCAGGTCGACATGCCAGCCCAGCGGCTTCACGCGCGCGACCACGCGGTCGAACTCGGCCATGTCGGGCACGCCACCAAGATGCTTCACGAAGTTGAAGCGCACGCCGCGAAAGCCTTGCGCGTGAAGCGTCTCGAAATCTTTCTCCGTGAACGAATCGTCCGCGTTCGCCACGCCGCGGTACTTGCCGCCGCTCTGCGCGATGGCATCCACGATCACGGTGTTGTCCACGCCATGGCAACTGGCATTCACCAGCACGGCCCGCTCGAGGCCGAGGGTTGCCTGCAGTTCCTTGAAGCGCGACAGCGGCGCATCGGGCGGTGTGTAGGTGCGATCCGCCGCGTACGGATACCGGTCACCGGGGCCGAAAATGTGGCAATGAGCGTCGCATGCGCCCGGTGGCGGCCGGAACTTGGGCTTGCGGGTGTTCGGATCGGGAGCCTTGCAGGTGGGAATCATCCGGTGTCAGTCGCGCTCGTTCGGAAGGCAAATGGGTCTGCTATCGTATCGGCCGCTCCCGGGCGAGACAATTGCGGCCCGTCCGGATGTTCATTTTCCCGCCCGAGGATCGTTCCATGGCACACGCGCAGGTTGCTGAAAACACAGCTCCACTTGACAGTTTCACGTTGCTGATCGACGGCGAGTCGGTGACCGGCCCGGAGCGGCTGGACGTCATCAACCCCGCGACGGGCAAAGTGTTCGCGCAGTGCCCGGCAGCCGGCCGGGCGGAGCTGGACCGGGCGGTCGCCGCCGCGCGCCGCGCCCAGCCGGCCTGGGCCGCACTTTCGTTCGAACATCGCACAAAATTCATTCAGCGCCTGTCCGAGGTGCTGCAGGCGAACCAGGATCTGCTCGCCGGGATATTGACGCGTGAACAGGGCAAGCCTGTCCAGCAGTCGAAGGATGAGATCGGGCGCGCCGCCTCGCAGTCGCTGGGTCTTGCACAGATTCGCATCGACAACGAGATTATCGAGGACAACGCCGAGCGCCGGATAGAGTTGCGTTATGTGCCGCTCGGTGTTGCGGGAATCATTACACCCTGGAATGCGCCCATCAATCTCGCGGCGGGGCCGCTGGTGTCGGCGCTCTACACGGGCAACACCGTGGTGCTCAAACCCTCACCGTACACACCGCTCAGCACGCTGAAGATCGGCGAGCTCATTCGGGATGTGTTTCCGCGTGGCGTGGTGAACATTCTCGCTGGCGGCGACGCGCTCGGGCAATGGATGAGCGAGCACCCGGGCATCGACAAGATCTCTTTCACCGGCTCGGTTGCCACGGGCAAGAAAGTGATGGCGAGCGCGGCGGGCACGCTGAAGCGCGTGACGCTGGAGCTGGGTGGTAACGATGCGGCCATCGTGCTGGACGATGTCGACCCCAAGGTCGTTGCGCCGAAGTTGTTCTTCGCGGGCTTCGTGAACAGCGGCCAGGTTTGCATGGCCATCAAGCGCATCTATGCGCACGAGAAGATTTACGATGCGCTGTGTGCGGCGCTCGCTGACGAAGCGCGCAAGTGGGTGGTGGGTGATGGGTTCGATGCCGCGACGAAGCTCGGGCCCATCCAGAACAAGATGCAGTACGACAAGGTGATCAGTGTGCTCGAGGACACGAAACGCAGTGGCGCGCGAATTTTTGCGGGCGGTGAAGCTCCGCAGGGCGCGGGCTACTTCGTGAACCCCACGCTGGTCGCAGACGCCGCCGAGAACAGCCGCATCGTGCGTGAAGAGCAGTTCGGCCCTATCCTCCCCGTGCTGAAATTCACGGACGTCGAAGATGCACTCCGCCGCGCCAACGACACTCGATTTGGGTTGAGTGGCTCAGTGTGGAGCCGCGATCCGGAGCGTGCGGCGGCCATCGCTGCGAGGCTCGAAGTAGGCACGGCGTGGGTGAATCAGCACCGCACCACGGCGGCCAATGTGCCGTTCGGCGGCGCCAAAGAGTCGGGGATGGGGCGTGCGTATTCGGATCTCGGGCTCAAGGCTTACATGGAGCCGCGGGTTATCAGTGTGCTGAAGCAGCCGATGTGAGGGTGTTGGATCGGCCGGCTGTGGTCAGCTTTTCCACTCCGGCTTCATCCCGTACGGCACTGTCTTGTCCAGCACCTCGATGCGCCGGATCTTGCCGTTCTCTATCTTGATCGCGGTGGGGCTCAGCAGCGTGTAGGGGATGCCTTGCGACGTGGGGTACGACACCGTGCTGGTGCTGTTCCGGGCGGCGAAAGATTTCGTCGTGCCGGGAATGTCTTTGTAGCCCACCAGCACCACGACGCCGCGTTCTTCATCCACCACCCACTCGCGCCGATCGCGAATGTCCGCGACATAGCTGAAGTAGCCGCTGTCGATGAGCTCTTCGCAGCCGAGGCTGAAAGGGTGGAAGTCTTTGGCGTTGGGGTCTAGTGCGGGCGCCTGCGCGTCGCGCGTGGTCTGCGCGCCGTTCTCGCGCCGGCTGCAGTCTGGTGCGAAGGGTGCGGCGGCGCTCTTCCTTTGATCGACCGCGTCGAAATACTGGTTCGCGATCTCCAGCATCTTGTCGCGCGGGGTGCGCTCCGCCGCCGGCAGCTCGCGCGCGAACGCGGGGTCCACCTTCGTAAACAGCTTCGGCTGCAGCTCAGTGAGGAGACGCGGGCGGAAGAGGGTATCCGCGTGCGAGATTTCTTCGCGTGGTAGCACCGCTTCAATCTCAGTGATGAGCCCATTCGCCACCTTCAGGCGCAGCGCCAGCACACCGGGGACATCGAGTTCCGCGAGCTGGCCGAGGAATGCCACTTCGTTGTGTTCCGGGTCGGCAAAGGTGACGCGGTAAGAACCCACTTTCGTGGCCGTGCCCCACAAGCCGTCGCCAATGGCGAGCCTCTGATCGTTTTCCGTGTACTTCACGTTCGGCGCGAGCGGCGCATTGGCAGGGTTATGCGATGTGAACGCAGCCAGCACCTGATCCACCGCACTCTCGAGGCATTTTCGATCACAGGTGGCGGGGAGGGTGGTTTTTGCGGCGATGGGCGCCGCAGTAGGCGCGGGGTCCTTCGTGGGCCAGGCCGGCTTCATGCCGTACGGATATTCGTTCAGCGTCATCTCGATACGCTGAATCCGGTTGTCGTGAATCCTGAACGCTTCGCCCACCTGCAACGTACGCGGGATCGAGAAGAACTGCGGGATCTTGAACTTCTTGCCGCTGCTGAGCGGAATCTCGCGGATGGTGCCGTTGTGATCCAGGAAGTTGAAGGCGAACACCGCCTGGCGCTCGACATCTACTACCAGATAGCGCCGGTCGCGGATGCGAGTGACGAAGCCGAGAAAGCCCGTGCGGAATTGATCCGCGCAGCCCAGCGTGACGAATTCCTTATCTGAGGAATGCCCGTAGTTGGACGGCGCGTTGTTGGTTGTCTTGAGTCCGTGCTCGAGGCGGTTGCAGTCGTCGGCGAAGAAGGAGTAGTCGCCTTTGCCGTCGTTCATTGCCATCGATGAAAAATATTTGTTGGTGGTGGCGATGAGCTGCTCGCGCGTGGCGCGCTCCGCGGCCGGCACGGTGTCGAGCCAGAGGCTTTCCGGCTTGTCGATCTTCGCGTAGTTGGCGGCGCCACGCGTGTCGCGGATGATCATGGCTTCCGCTTCGGTGATCTTGCGATCCGCCACCGAGAGGCGCACGTCGAAGAGCGCATCTGCTCCGTTTTCCTGCACGAGAGTGATGACGGCAACCTGGCCCGATTCCGGATCGGCGAAGTAGTGACGGTACTTGCCGAGGCCGGTAACAGTCTTCCATGTCCCTTCACCCAGTTTCAGCGGCTGATTGTTCTCGACGAACTTCACTGAGCTAGCAACTCGCAGCCGGGACGGGTCGTGCGCGGCCAGCGCGTCGAGGTATTGCTCGATGAAGCCTTCGAGACACGCACGATCGCACGCTTTCGGAGCGGAGACGGGCGCAGTTGCCGCGGCGGGCGACTTCGGGTCGCCATTCTTCGAGCAAGCGGCCATAACGATGCAGAGGCCAGCGGCGAGTGCGATGCCGACTGATCGCGCGGCCGGGAGATGCGCGGCGGGCAGACGCAGGTTGAGCATGATCGTGAGCCTCTGGTTCGATGCGCGACAGCCGGCTCGGAGCCCCCTCTGGGCCGTGCCTGCCGCAAGACAAGTGTGCGAATAGCGTCCAGCGTCATGCCACAGGCACGCGCTGGCACCAAGATCTGCAGGCGTCGGCCGCCGATCAGCGGATACATCGCGCCATTCGGGCCGCTTTTGTTCGCCGGCCGCGAATTTCACGGGCGCCCGGCTACGAGCGCACCGGCGCGGAGGTTATCATCTCGCCACACTTGCACTACCGATCGACGAGTCACCCCATGATCATCGACTGCCACGGGCACTACACCACCGCACCGGCCGATCTGCAGAAATACCGGGATGGGCAGATTGCGGGCCTAAAGGAGGCAGCCTCCGTGCCTGCAAAGGCCAATCTTTCCATCAGCGACGATCAGATTCGGGACAGCCTGGAAGGCGCGCAGCTCAAGTTGCAGCGGGAGCGCGGTACCGATCTCACCATTTTCTCGCCGCGCGCCTCCGCGATGGCCCATCACATCGGCAACGAGACCACGAGCAAGAACTGGACGCAGGCGTGTAACGACCTCATCAAGCGCGTTTGCGATCTGTATCCAGCGAACTTCGTGGGCGTGTGCCAGTTGCCGCAATCGCCCGGCGTGGCGCCGGTGAACAGCGCCGCGGAGCTCGAGCGTTCCGTGAAAGACCTGGGGTTCATCGGCTGCAACCTGAATCCCGACCCGTCCGGCGGGCACTGGAACTCGCCGCCGCTGACCGACCGGCACTGGTACCCGCTCTACGAAAAGATGGTCGAGCTGGATGTGCCGGCCATGGTGCACGTCAGCTCCTCCTGCAACCCGAATTTTCACGCCACGGGCGCGCACTACATCAACGCGGATACCACGGCGTTCATGCAGTTCATCACCGGCGACCTGTTCAAGGATTTCCCGACGATCAAGTTCATCATCCCGCACGGCGGCGGCGCGGTGCCGTACCACTGGGGCCGCTACCGAGGGCTTGCGCAGGACATGAAGCGCCCACTGTTGCCGGACATGATGAAGAACAACGTGTTCTTCGACACCTGCGTGTACCACCAGCCCGGCATCGACCTGCTGTTCAAGGTGGTGCCGCTCGAGAACATCCTGTTCGGTTCCGAGATGGTGGGCGCCGTGCGCGGCATCGACCCCGAGACGGGCAACTACTACGACGACACTAAGCGCTACGTCGAAGCCCTGAAACTCAGTGACGCCGACCGCACGAAAGTGTTCGAAGGCAATGCGCGCCGCGCATACCCGCTGCTCGCGCAGCGGCTCGCGGGTTCCACAAAATAGAGACTCGGCTCGTCGAATCGCTACCACGGAAACAATGCGAGGAGTCTGAGCGGGGTACCCCTGCAGGGACGTGAAAAAGTAGGATTGCTTTTTCCCGAGCCCCCGATGGACGGTCGAGCGGGCGGTCCCTGAAGGGGTGCCCCGCTCGGGCTCCTCGCCACGCTCCGTCATTAGCGACCGTGGGCCGTGCGCGCTATTTCCGCTGTGCCGCCTGACTCCGCATCTGCTTCTCAACCGCCTTACGCAGCGTGTCATTGATGCGCGTCTGATACCCCGCCCCCTGCGCGCGGAAGAATTCGTACAGATCCCGGTCGAGCCGGATCGTCGTCGACACCTTGGTCGGCAATTTCTGCGGGCCGCGACCGTACCAAAAGCGCGGCGGGCCCATCATCTCGTCTGACCACGGCGGATTGTCCGGGTCGATGACCTTAGTGGAACTGTCCTTCGGCGGTTTCAGCGAAAATTTTCGTTTCATATGGAGTCGCTTTACGAAGCGAAATGTATCGGATGTCGTCGTCGCGCTCGGCGTAGACCAGCACTACAATATCGAGCCCCAGCCAACCAACCGCGACCCAGCGGCGCTCGCCGTAAGATTCTCTTACGTCCTCGAAGGTGACGGCGAAGCCATCCCAAATGGCATCGGCCTGCGCAAAATCGAGGCCATGCAACTGCAGGTTGCTCAGACTGTCGGTGTTCCTTGACGATGAGACTCGCGGCGAAGCGCAGTCGAGTGTTGGCAA
>JBDTUL010000251.1:0-8753 GCA_040007735.1 Gammaproteobacteria bacterium
GGTACCAGACCATCCATCGCCATCCCAACCGACCCGCACCCGCCTTCTCAATCAGCGGTGTCTATGGTCTTGAAAAAGAACACGGGAGGCAACGCGGGTCTGACCACGAGTGGCCGGAAGACTGGCCGAGCGTCTGGAAGAGAAAACGCCAAAAACAGGTCGAAAGGAAATGGAACGTCGCCTACGCGACGTGACCTCGTTTTCCCGTCGCCAGCGCATCGTGCTGCGAGACATGAGGCTACTGTTTCATCCCTGCGATTACATCGTGTTATCTCTATTCACATCCTGGATGCATGGCAGAACGACATCACTCAAAGACACGAGGCGGTCGTTCGGACGAGGCAGGCCGACTCAAAATCGTAACCATGTACAACTCAGGTTCTACGCTCCACGAAAATTGCTATCCCGCGCACGTCAAAGCATGAGGCGCCTAACGCTCGCTCGATGCTGCGCCGCCTCTTCGACTCTCATTCGTTTCCGACGACGAGATCAAAACCTTCGTTGTCCACAGCGAGTTACAACACGCGCAACGAAAGTGTGACCCGTTCATATCGGACCGTCACCCCACGTGACGCACGGCCGAGCCAGCGTAGGGGTCTCTGAACCATTGTCTCGGTATCTTCAGAACAGGGAGGTCACGTCGTGAACGCTAGACCGTCGGTCGCTGTCGCATTCGCACTCTTCGCCGTCATCCTTTCCGGATGCGTCTCCGTCCAGTCAACGCGACTCGGCTCAGGCACCATCCGCCCACCCCTCACACCCGACCACGTCGCCATCTACCGCACGTCCGAACAAGTCGGTGCTCGCTACGAAGAAGTCGCGATCCTCAGCGCCTCGGGCGACCACAGCTATACCAACGAGGAACAGATGTACGCTGGCATGCGCAAGAAGGCTGGCGCCCTTGGCGCCAACGGCGTCATCCTCGAATCCGTCACCGAACCCACGACCGGCGCCAAAGTCGCCCAAGCCTTCCTCGGCACTCCCGCGAGTCGCAGAGGCAGGGCCATTGCGATCTACGTTCACAACAGCCCCTAGCAGCCGCGCAGTGCAGGGAAAGAGCAACGTCATATATGGAAATGATCAGAGTCTCCTCGAGCGCCATCGCCGCCGTCGGCTACGACACGTCGGTCAGGCGAATGAAGATCACGTTCCAGCAGGGCCACACCTACGACTTCTGCAACGTCCCCGCGACCGTCTTCGAAGGCCTCATGCGCGCAGCGTCCAAAGGCAGCTACTACAACGAACACATCCGAGAAAAATATCCTTGTTGAGCTCGTGGCATAACAGAACGGCGCGGCGCTCATCAAAATGACGCTGTCTGAGGTGATGGGTACGCTCCTCTCAGGAGGGACCCTGCGATGGGCACGTTTTGAATCCCATGAAAGCGGTTCGATTCGCCTGGCAACCCCCGCTGCGCGCCGGCTGTTCGACTTCCTGCGAAAACAGCCAATCGCGCTGGTTCTTCAGGGCAACGAAGCTCTCTTTCCCGGCCTCGTCGCTGCTTGGAAAGACGAGAACACCGATCCAGCCCGTGCTACATCCTCTTCCCCCGCCACCGCATCCGTCGGCCCCTGGCGCCTGCAACGAATCGAAGCAGAAGACTTCGGCGGTCTGACCCACTCCCGCGGCGACGTGTTCGACATGACCGTCGGCGCAACGAGCTGGTGCCTCGAGGGTCAAAATGGCTCAGGCAAAACCGCACTGGTCAATTCAATCCTCTGGGCGCTGACTGGCCAGCGCGTCCGAGAACACGCCGGACCGATCGAAGATCGCGGCCAACGAGAGCCCGTTCTCGATGATGCAGGCACCGAAATCGGAACCTGGCCGCCAGGCGTTACCTACCCGCGGACCCGCGAGCACCTGCGCTCCGATGCGCAAGCCTCCGTTCGCCTCACCTTTGTGAATCCGGATGGCGAGCTCGCAGAGGTCTCACGCAAACTCACGAGCCCGCGCACCGGCCTTCCCACCGTCGAAGTTCAAATCGATCCCCGCATCCAAGCCGCTTCCCAATTCATCGAGGCTGGCATCCTCATGCCCGGGCGCCTTTCCCAGATGAACTTCGGCGAGCGCAGCCAGTCACTCTTCGACGCCGTCAAACGTCTCACTGGCCTCGACCTTCTCGCCGACATCGCCCAAGGCGTCGCGCAGCAGCTCGCACACGCCGGCCGCAAGTTCCTCAAGTACGAGAAAGACCAGGGAATCGACGCCAAGCGCCAAGGCTTCGAGGAAGCCATCGTAGAGGTCAACGAGAAATGCGGTGATCTGGGACTCGACCTGTCCCTAGTCGCATCGCTCGAAAGCCAGGATCTCGAGCGGCAGCTGCAGAATCTCATTACCACCTGTTCGTCAGAAGCCGCAAAGCAGATCGCAGTCCTCAAGGCCGACGTCGCCGCAAGCGTCGATCTCGCGAAATCAGCAGACCGCGAGAAAGTCCGAGATGCCGTCACGACCGCCAAGGTCTTGCTTCACGAGAAGACAGAGCAGATCGAAATCTTTCGGACATGGGTAGTCCTGAGAGATGCGTCCAGTAACGAGCACTTTAAGCACTTGCCCGGCAAAATTGTCGACGTCGAGCACACCCTCCAGGATGCTCTCCGCTGGCACCAAAGGCAGCAGGAGGACCGCAAGCTTCGGCTCAAAGCACTCGCGGCCCAGTGGTTCACCCCACGCGCCGATCCCTGCTGCCCCCTGTGCGAAGGGGCAATCAAGACGCCCGAACAGCATGCCCTTGCTCGCGAGCTGGAAGAGCTCAAGCGTTTTGCCGCCGCTGCCGAGCGCAAGATCGAAGAGGTCTGTGCCGGCGTCGAGCGCGATCTTCGCAAGCTGCTAGACGGCGACCTCGCGAACTACATCGCGGCGCTCAAGGAAATGGAGCCCCGAACCGCCTATGTGAGGTCCATGCGCGAGCGCTTCGTCGAGCGAGAACCGTTATCTGATGTGCTCACGGGACTTGCATCGTGCGTGCAAGAGCTCCTCGCCGCTCAGGAAGCCTCCCTGCCGCAGTTTACTGTCGACTTGATCGAGCATGCCGCCAAGACGGATGAACCTGACAGCGTCGTGGCGCTGCGCCAGTTCATCCATGAACTGCGGTGCCTGATCGCGCTCGCAGGCTGGTGGCAGGTGCATCGTCCGCAATTCGTCCAGGCGTACAGCGATCTGTGCGGGCGGAAATTGTCCCCCGACATGGAGCCACCTGCGCGCTCTATCCGCGGACAGATCCGTCGTCTCGAAGATGCCCTTGCAAAGGCCGATCCCTACGATCTGGCCGCCAAGCGCTTCGGGCACGCATTGGCCGCTGCAAAGTCATGGTTACAAATCAAAGCCGAGCAAAAACTGCGCGAACAAATTCGAGATGCGCTCCTTCCCCTCAAAGACCTCAGGCTTCTCGTCGAAGCTGAGACCGCGCGCTCAATCTCCACTCTGTCCGGACGCGTCGAGAAAATCCTCGACCAGATCCATCTCAGCGAGCGCCTGGCCTATCGAAACACCGGCCTGAAGAAAAAAGACGTCATCCTTCACGGCTCCCTCGCCCCCGGTATGAAAATCGACGCGACCCTGATCGCAAACACCTCCTGGCTGCGCGCGATTCTGTGGGCATTCATCCTCGCCTTGCGTGAAGAGACCGTCCGCGCTCACGGCAGCAATCTGCTGCCGCTGCTCGTCCTCGACGATCCCCAGACCACTTTCGACCCCCGCAACAAGCTCAAGTGGGCCGAGATGCTCGCCCGCCTGGCAAATGGGTCGGCAACTGACCTTGGCAGCGCCCAGGTCATTCTCACGACCCACGAACACGAATTCTTCGTCTGGCTTACCGAGCACGAGAGAATCGTCGGAGAGCATGGATTCCTCGCGCCCGCCGATCAGAGTTCCGGAGCCGCAAGCATCATCTACGGTGGATGCCTTTCAGCACGCTGGCAAGCAGCAGTGCATGCAAACAACGATGCGTTGGCGCGCGACTACGTCAGACACGTGCGAATTCACGTCGAGAAGTTCCTGAAGATCATGATGCGAGGAGAGGGCGACCACATCGCGACCGGAAACCTCGGTTCACTCTGCGAAGACCTCAAGCAACTTGCTGCCAGGCACGTGCGTCCCTATGACGGACCGGCGTTCAACAACCTCCTCAAGTCCATTCAAAGCTCAAAAAAAATGGTTGCCCTGCTCAACGGACCCCCGCACTCCGATGACGAGCATCTCGGTGTTGCACAGGCGAAGGATGTCAACAAGTTTTGGAAGGAACAGCTCGAGCCGCTGATACTCACGGCGCTCAAAGTCAGCCTGCAGTTCATCACATTCCGTGGCGATTCTCGCACCTTCGTGCACGAGCCAACCCGCATAACGTTCCCTGCACGCCAGTGCGATGAGCTGAAGAAAGCAATCCTCATCCAGACCGGCATTGCCGCTGCCGCCAAGACCGATGGCCGCGCCGGCGATGGCCTCCTGCTGATCGATGAGTGGGAAGCCGCCCGTTCGAGCCAAGTCAGACTTCCCAACCACGAACTCTATCGCCTTACATCCGGGACCCTCGAGCCCGTTGCGACCACCGGCGACATCGTCATAGTCAGTAACTACGCCAAGGTCCATCCGCACGCACTCGTCGTCGTCGCATCCGGCGAACGCCTCCTGGCTCGGCGCTACAACGAAATGCAAGCCCATGCCGACATCGCCGTCCTTACCGGCCAGGCAATCAACCCCTACGAGCTCGTCGAGCCTCTCATCGTCGTCCGCGAGGGGTTACAGGCGCTCAAGGTCGTCGGCACCCTTTTCTCGAGCAAACTGAGCCCGCCAGTGAGCGAAATCCCCAGCAAAGACGAAGTCGTCGGTGTCGATGATCGAGCCCACTACTGGGCGCAGCTGAACGAAGCCCGTCTTTTCAAAGTCACCGGCCGAAGTGCCGAGCCTATCGCTCTCGATGGCCAATTCCTGATGACCCAGAAAGCCGTTTCCCCCGAGTACGCCATCCAAAGCCTCAATGGCGAACTCGTCGTTGCCGTGGACCAAGAAGGCACCACGTACTTCAAGCGCCTGCGACGTGCCTCCGGCCACCTCGTTATCCTTGAAAGCCTCAATCCAGACGGTACGACCGCTGCAGAAATAATGACCGTTGATGACCGGACATCCGGCTTACCTCGCCTCGTAAGCGTCCTCCCCGTCGTCGGTGTCTTGTTCGAGCTACCACCCACACACGAGCACTAGTTCCGCTGGATTCTTCGCCCGTGATTTCTTCAACGGCGCCGTGAACGCCTGCGGGAAGATCGCCGGTGCCAAATCGGGTCTTTAGGGAATTGGGGGGTACTCCCGATCCTGGCGCCAGTAGCCAGAAGGACGGGCCAGAAAGACTGCCCGACGTCAAACGCGCCAGCGGTCTGCTTTCCGGCTCTGTGCCTGCCAGCGGATCGGCGCTGGAATTCGGGCCGGGCGGGAGTCGATCACTGTCATCTCGTAGTCCGTTCACCAGCACAACGCGCGCATCGGTGGGCGGCGAAGATCGATGAGTGCGGTGTCGAGCTGTGAGATCACCGATACAATGGTCGAGACACGATCCTGTGGCGCCCTTGAGCCTCGAGCGTTGAAATCTGACAGTGAAATCGCCGAGCTCCGTGCGCGGCTGCTCGCGCTCGAACGTGAACGTCAAGGGCTGGAGAGGCGGCTTGCAGAACTGACGTCGCCGCCATTCTCCGGCCCCTCTCTGCGTAGTTCCGAGCAGATAAGCGGCGGGGCTACTCAAGTAACCAATACTTCGCCAGTGGCAGCGAAGGTGGCGTTGTTTCGTCGTCTCTTCGCGGGTCGTACCGACGTGTATCCCGCGCGTTGGGAGAACCTTCCAGCCGGGAAAAGTGGGTATGCCCCGGCATGTTCGAACGAGTGGCGCAGAGGAGTCTGTGCGAAGCCCCAGGTGAAGTGCACGGAGTGCCCGAATCAGGCGTTCGTTCCGGTGTCAGACGAGATAATCGAGAACCACTTGCGGGGGGAGGCGCGCTCTGGAGGTCGTGCGGTTCCGTTTGTCGCCGGGGTCTATCCGCTCCTCGCCGATGAAACCTGTTGGTTTCTCGCGGTGGACTTTGACGGGGAGAACTGGTCGGGGGACGCGTTCGCCTTCATCGAGATGTGTCGCGAGCGGAAAGTTCCCGCCGCCCTGGAACGATCGCGTTCAGGGCAGGGAGGCCATGTCTGGATCTTCTTCAGCGAGCCGGTTGCTGCGCGAGATGCTCGGCAGCTGGGTGCACTGCTGCTTACCGACGCTCTCGAACGTCGGCCTGAGGTCGGGTTCGATTCGTATGACCGATTGTTTCCGAGCCAGGACACGCGCCCGAAAGGAGGTCTGGGCAACCTGATCGCGCTACCTCTGCAGCGGCAGGCGCGCGATTTCGGCAACAGTGTATTTGTCGACGAGGAACGGCTCCCTTATGAGGACCAATGGGCTTACCTGTCGTCGCTCACGAGGATTTCGGGTGCTGCCGTCCGCGGCCTCGTGGGCGAGGAAGAAACTCAAGGGCGAATTCTCGGCGTACGAATCCCAGAGGCGGAGCCCGACGCTGAGGAACCGTGGAGGATGGCGCCGTCCAGGCGTACGTCTGAGGCGCCAATCACGGGCCCACTTCCGAGCAGGGTCAAACTCGTGCTGGCAGACGATCTATACATCGATCGTTCTGCGCTTCCGCCGCTCTTGATCACGCGCCTCGCCCGGCTCGCTGCTTTTCAGAATCCCGAATTCTATCGTGCGCAAGCGATGCGTCTGCCGACCTATGGCAAACCACGGATCATTTGCTGTGCCTCGCTTGAGACCAGGTATGTCGTGTTGCCACGTGGCTGCCTCGACGAAGCAGTAGATCTGCTGGAGTCCAACAAGATTCATGTCGAGCTCGAGGATCAACGGGAGCGCGGCGCCGAGTTGCAGATCCGATTCCTCGGAACCCTTCGCGACGAGCAGCAGCAAGCCGTCGATGTTCTGCGCGCCCATGATTTCGGCGTGCTCGCGGCAACAACAGCTTTCGGCAAGACGGTGGTGGCCGCAGCACTGATCGCGGAGCGCGGGTGCAGTACTCTGATTCTGGTTCATCGCCGAGAGCTGCTTGGGCAATGGGCCGAGCGGCTGAAGCAGTTTCTGTCGCTCGCGAAGGACGATCTCGGCGTCATTGGGGGTGGCAAGCGCAAACCTTCGGGTCGCATCGACGTGGCGGTGATCCAAAGCCTGGCACGAAGGGGTGAAGTCTCGGATCTTGTCGCAGGCTACGGACAGCTGATCGTGGACGAGTGTCATCACCTGTCAGCACGAAGTTTCGAGCAGGTTGCTCGCCGATCGAAGGCGCGGTTCATTCTTGGGTTGTCGGCGACTGTTGCGCGGAAGGATGGCCACCAGCCGATCATTTTCATGCAATGTGGTCCGGTGCGTTATCGCGTGGATGCGAGGGCGCAGGCGGCGCGGCGCGGTTTTGATCATCGTGTGCAGGTGAGGGCGACGGACTTCCAGTTGCCGACTCGGCTTCAAGGGCAAGAACGGGTGTCGATGCCGGAGTTGTATGCGGCGTTGGCAGCGGACGAGGCGCGGAACGCACTCATCTTTGATGACGTGCTCGCCGCGCTCGAGGCGGGCAGGTATCCGCTTGTGCTGACGGAGCGGCGTGATCACTTGGAAGCATTGCGTGCTCGATTCGAGAAGTTCACCAAGAACGTCGTGGTCCTTCGCGGCGGCATGGGCAGTCGTGAGCGACGGGCAGCAGGGGAGGTTCTTCGTGTTCCGGAGCCCGAAGAAAGGCTGGTGTTATCGACCGGCCGTTTTCTTGGAGAGGGATTCGACGATTCTCGCCTGGATACGTTGTTCCTGGTCTCACCGATCTCGTGGAAAGGAACCTTGGCTCAGTATGTAGGGCGGCTTCATCGGGAACATGAAGGCAAGGGAGAGGTGCGGGTGTACGACTACGTGGATACGAACGTCCCGGTACTTGCGCGTATGGCAGCGAAGAGACGGGTTGGATACAAGACGCTCGGCTACACGATTGAGTAGAGGCCGTCCGGGCGTGCCGGCGAAGGCCTGACGTCTGCGGATCCGGCGAATTGAATCAGTGACTGGCTCACCCCTGTCGCCGGCTTTCGGCCTTGGTCGGGCCCTCTGTCGTGAACGAGCCCGTTGTGCCGATCTGCGCGAGCAAGCGGCCAACTTCATTCACCTAAGGGTGATCATCTTGCTTGCGGTCTCGGCGTCAAATCGCCAATCATATCGCGCGCAAAGCTTCCCGCGCAGGCGATCGTGACTCGGAGTCGTGATGATCGGCGAAGTACAGACGATCGGATATGAGCTTCTCAGGACGGGCACGCTCGTGTCGTTTCGCATCGTCACGGAGGAAGTGCTGAACGCGCCGGCGGACGATGCGGAGTTCGGCGTGCGGGTGCTGTTGAAGTTCGTCGCGGACGACGAAGTGGAAGGCGACGAGGACGACGTAGCGGAAAACACCGCGGAGTGGGGCTCCTTCGGGTTCATGTTCGTGCTCGGGGTACTGTCTTTTGCGGAAGCAAAGCCCCGTAGTGCATCCGTGCTCGAATACGAGGAGAAGGACGAGTTCAGGATTGGGGACTTTCTCGAGCGCCTGCGCTTCGTGCGTGGCGAGCTGCACTTTGATGCCGACTATATCCGTGGGCGCCGGATCAAGACTCGGATCGCGGTGCGATCAAATGGAACAGTCACGCTCGAGACCGTCGGTCGCGGCAAAGCGGCACTGCGCTGGCTCGAACAACTGAAGGGGAAGAAACTGATG
>JBDTUL010000252.1:0-8724 GCA_040007735.1 Gammaproteobacteria bacterium
TGACGCGAACGACCCCCCGCAGCCGTGAAGCAACACCACGGGGCGTTCAGCGCTGTTGGCTTCAGTGAGTGTCACGGATTGCCCCGCGCCGAAGCGGCGTGCACGACGACGGCCGCAACGCCGATGGCAGTGCCCACTTCGTAGTGGTCGACGATAACGCCCGAAGCACCAGCCGCGTGGGCAGCGGCGAGCGCTGTGATCCACTCACGGATTTCGCCGGCGCCATTTCCGCCGGTGCTCAGGATCTCAGCGTCTTCCCACGAATCGAACGCCTGCAAATCCGGCGACTCAGTGAGGGTGCGCAGGAATTTCTCGTCCCACTCCTTGCGAACCTGGCCAACACCGGGTGTGCGCTGAATGAGAAGCTCGTTGACGTAAGCGAGCCCTGTGTTGAGATTCTCGCGCCATTGCGCACGAGTCAGCGCGCCCTGCGCCCCGCCGTGAATCAGGAAGTCCCGCATGGCCGGGTCCTGCGTTTCGTACACCTGCGGGAAAATGTCGCCTGTTTCGTGCGACAACCCGCCGGAACCCAGAAAGGCGACACGCTTGCCGAGGCTCGCAGCAAAGCGGCCCACCGCCTCGCCAAAACGACGGCACCGCTGCAACGAGGGCCGGGGGTGGCTGAGCGCATTCACGAACAACGGGATGACGGGCCTGGCATCGATGGCCCCGAGCAGGTGATGAATCACACTGCTGAAGCCGTGGTCCACGGTCATTGCGTGCGACACCGACACGTCGAAATCCGAGCGCACCAGATGCTCGGTGCACGCGCGCGCGAGGCCGCCGGGCACCTGGAGAGTTCCCGGATACCCGCCCCGGTCATCTATGGCTTGCGCGGCGTGGCCCACCATGAATGTGGGCATGGATTTCAGGTGCTGGCCTTCGTAGTGATCCGCACCGAAAACGAACACCAGCTCAGGATCGAAGGCGCGCAGCGCCGCGGCTTGCGCTTCATACGCCGCCCAGAACGGCAGGTTCAGCTCGCGGCTTTGAATACTGATGAAGGGCAGGTGCGGCACGCACACTGCATAAACACCCGCGGATTTTGCGGCCCCCTGCGGCACGTTCCCAAGCCCCCCTCGAAACGGTAACTACTGTCAATCTGACAGTCTGTCCAATTCGGAAGAGCCTACGGAGTCGGCGCTCGCGGGTCAAGCACCCTGCTGTGGCGGGAGCCGGAGGGGCGCACTACTATGGCGGCGCCCCGCCGGAATGCTGAATGAAGAAAAAACCGCGACGTAATATCGACCGAGCCCGCCGTGCCGAGATTGGTGCCGAACGCCGCTCCCGCACGCGAGCCGACCTGCTGAGCGCTGCGCTGGAGCTCTTCGGCCAGCCGCATGGACGCAATACCCGAATCGAGGATGTCTGCGAGCGCGCGCAGATCTCGCGCGGCACCTTCTACAATTATTTTTCCGGCCTCGAGGTGCTGCTCGAAGGGCTTTCTGAGGAACTCACGCGTGACTTCGACGCTGGAGTCCATGCCGCATTCGAATCGCTGGACGGGCCCGTCGCGCGTGCCTGTGCAGCCATGCGCTATTACCTGCACGGGGCACTTCAGGATCGCCGGTGGGGCTGGGCCGTGGTGAATTCCAGCGTGGGCCGTACGCTCTATTCAGAGAGCATCACGGCGGGCGTGCGGGAATCTATCCAGGCAGGCATAGACTCCGGCGATTTCACTCTCGACTCCGCGGACGTGGGCCGGGACATTCTGCTGGGCACCGGCATCTCGGCCACTATCACCCTGCTCCATGGCGGCACGCCCGCAGACTACCCAGAGAAAATCGCGCGACAGGTGTTACTCAGCTTCGGCGCATCCCGCGCGGTGGCCACAGCGCTCACCAGTTTGCCACTGGAAAAGCTGCCGCGCCTCTCCACCGATTCGCGCTACTTCCGCGGGACGCTGGGCGGCGCCGTGAAGCGCAGCCCCCGCAAGCCTCCCTGAAAGTCGCCCTTGGGGTGCGGGCTAGCTCCGCCAGGTCTGCGTGACGCCGATCAGGAACTCGACGACGCACGGGTTGAAGTCCGACGGGTGCGTCATGTTCACGAAGTGACCCCCGCCGCGAATGACGCGCCGGCGGGCCGCATAGATGCGGCGTGCGGTGCGGTCGGCGGCGCGCCGCAGCCAGAGTGATTCCTCAGAGCCTGTGATCACCAGCGTGGGTGATTCGACCTGGGGAAGCTGCGTCGATGTTAACGGTTGCGCGACGGCCGCGGCGGTTTGACCATCCATCAGATCTTCACAGCGATAGTCGCTGAGCATCGCTCCGATCTCGGCCTGCACCGACACGAACTGGGAGCCTGCGTTCATCAACGGGTGTGCCGCGAGTTCCTGCACCAGGGTTTGTTTGAGACCCTGCCTCCACAGCCGTGTGTAGCGGGCGAGCGGCGGCACCGTTGGGTCGCCAGCGGGCGGCTCGCAATCATCCAGCGGCGAGCCCTGCACTATGAGCGCGCCCACGCGCGCCGGGCGACTCAACGCATAGCGAAGCGCGATGCGGCCACCCTGAGACATGCCCACCAGGGATGCGACGGCAAGTTTCAGCTCATCCAGGATCGCATCGAGATCGTCCAGCTCCAGCCGCATGTCCGACGGAGCGCTCGACTGACCGCTGCCGCGGCGATCATATGTAATAGTGGTGAAGCGCCGGCGCAGGGCGGTGAGCTGATGGGCCCACATGCGCCGATCCACAGCCCAGCCGTGGATGAGCACGACCGGCGGGCCCTTGCCGCCCACCTCGACCGCCAGTTCGCCGCCCCGGCACGCGATGCGACGGATTTCGCTTCTCACTGCTATGCGCTTCGGTGAGTCGAGCACGGGAATACCGATTTCTGCCATGGTCACTGCGTCCGGGATTCGATGAGCCTGGCCGTTCTGCTGATTTGCAACGGCGTTCCAACAGTGCCTAGAATGAAAGCATGCTTTGCATTCTGGTGCAATTATGGCTCTGACCTGCACTACTTTGGCGCCGTCCTTCATCGCCGAAGTCGCAGGCGTGGACTTTTCCAGGCCCATCGATGAGACCACCCTGCGCGACATCGTCAAGGCGATGGATCGCTACGCGGTGTGCGTCTATCGCGGCACCCCGCTCGATGATGCCTCGCATATCGCGTTCAGCCGGCTGCTCGGCAAGCTCGAGCTTGCGCCGGCGCTGTTCGGCAAGGGCGTGAAGCGTTTTGAGCATCCCGAGCTCTTCGATGCCGGCAACCTCGATGTGCAGGGAAACATCCTCCTCGACGAGCGGCGCCGTCTCTACAACAAGGGCAATGCCCTGTGGCATACCGACTCCTCGTTCAACCCGCACCGGTCCGCCTACTCGCTGCTGCTCGCGCATGAAGTGCCGCCCGTGGGCGGTGACACGGAGTTCGCCGACATGCGCGCCGCCTATGACGCCCTGCCGGCAGCCATGAAAGAGAAGATCGAGAACCTGACCATCGAGCACTGGCTCTGGCATTCGCGCATGCTGGCGGGCTACCCGGAGCCGACGGACGAGGAGCGTGAGCTCAAACCTCCGGCCCGTCACAAACTCGTGCAGGTTCACCCCGGCTCGGGCCGCAAGACGCTCTATCTGGCCGCGCATGCGTCCACTGTCGTGGGCTGGCCGGTTGAGGAAGGCCGCGCGCTCATTCGCGAGCTGATCGCGTTCGCCACTCAACCTCAATTCTATCGCTCGGTGGCGTGGAAACAGCGTGGAGATCTCGTGATATGGGACAATCGCTGCACCATGCATCGGGCCACGCCGTTTGAAGACACGGTCTATCGCCGGGACATGCGTAGAACCACCGTGTACGACAAGCTCGTCTAGATCGCCGGCGGCGCCGCCCAACAAGCGCCGCGCACTACTCCGGCCAGAGTGAATACATCTTCCGCGACAGGCCAGCCGCAGGCCGTCATCGATGTCGCGGACATCGTCGAGAAGCAGAAACTCAGCGGCTTCATCATCCGCCTGATCGTGGTGTCGTGGCTCATCACGTTCGTCGACGGCTTCGACATGAACGTCATCGCGTTCGCGGCACCCTATCTGGCAACCGCGTACGACCTCGACAAGCCCATGCTGGCGAACGTGTTCGGCGTGGGCATCGCCGGCTCGCTCCTGGGCAGCATGCTGTTCGGCGCCCTGGGCGACCGGCTCGGCCGGCGACGCTCAATCATCCTGGCCACCGCCACCTTCGGTGTGTTTACGCTCGGGCTTGCGCTGGCCGATGAGTACTGGGAACTGCTCGCGCTGCGCTTCCTGAATGGCATGGCGCTGGGCGGCGCCATCCCGCTCGCCTGCGCACTGAGTATTGAATATGTGCCGCGCCGTTATCGCGCCACCATCGTCACGCTCATCATGCTGGGCTATGGGCTTGGTGTGAGCATGGGCGGGCCCATCGCCGTCGCGCTGATTCCGCGCTACGGCTGGCAGTCCGTGTTCGTTCTCGGCGGTCTCGCATCGCTGCTTGCCGCGATACTGCTCTATTGGGCGCTGCCGGAATCCCTACGGTTCCTGGCGACCCGTGAAAGCCGCAACGCAGCCATGTTGCGCATCGTGCGTAAGCTCGCACCCGAGCGTAAGGATCTGGAGAAGGCGCGCTTCATCCTGTCAGGGCAGGATACAGACGGCGGTGCGCGCAGCAGCCCCACCGTCCTGTTCCGCGGCGAACTGCGCTGGATCACCCCGCTGTTGTGGCTCGGGTACGCCGCCAGCTCGATGAATACCTTCTTTTTCAGCACCTGGGGCCCGCTCGTCTTCGAAGAAATGGGGCTGACCCGCGAAACCGCCGCCTATTCCTCCTCGTTCAATTCATTGGCTGGGGCAATCGGCGCGCTGGTGCTCATGCGCTTCACCGATCGCATCGGCGCCATCAGCGTCGCCGTGCTTCCGGCCATCGCCGTGCCGTTCCTGCTCGCTATCGGGCTGGTGCCCGTGGGCCAGACCGCGTTCCTCGTCATGATGGGAACGCTCTATATCTTTCTCGGCGGCAGTCACTACGGAATCATCAGCATCGCCGGCACGTTCTATCCCACCGCGCACCGCGCACTGGGCGCCGGTTGGGCATCGGGCATGGGCAAGCTGGGCTCGATCGCGGGACCGTGGGTCGGCGGCTGGATCCTGGCCTCGGTGTTTCCGGTCCGGCACGCCTTCGCCGTGCTCGCTATCTGCCCGGCAATCTTCTTCGTTTGCGTGCTGGCGATAGGGCTGATGGAACGGCGCGGCCGCGTGCGCGCCGCCGAATGAGCGGCGTGCCCCTCAGTGGGCGTCGATGTTCGACAGGATCTTGGCGAACACAGCCATGCAGACCGCGAGGTCTTTTGCCTCGATGCCCCGCAGGAGCTGGTTGCGAACTGTTTCCTGGATGCGGTTGATCTCCCGCAGGAGCGGCTTTGCCTTGCTGGTGAAGCGGATCACCTTGGCGCGCCGATCACCGTTGCCGGCCGCGCGCGTGATGAGCCCCTCCTCTTCCAGATCCCGCAGCACTCTGCCGAGGGTCGGCTGCTCGACGCCGATGCGATCGGCCAGCTCTGTCTGGTTGACCGAGTCGCCGAAGACCGAGATCCAGTACAGGATGCCCCAGCGCGCCTGGCTCTGCCCCACCGCGCGCAGCTCCTCGTTCATGAGATTGCGCCAGCGTCGCGCCACGAACGTGAGCCCCTGCGAAAACGGATAGTTCAGGTTCTGCGCTTCACCGTCACCCGGGGCGTGCCGGCGGCGCAGGAACAACTCGCCGTTGTGCGAAACCTCCGGCATCCAGCGGACGGATGCGTCTCTTGATAGAGACGCAGACTTACTCGAAGGTGCTTTGCCCTTCGGTTTCTTCTTCACCGCTCACCTGCGTGCTGGCCTTCCGGACGTGTGGGCAGTATCGCACGCGCTCCCGGTCACTGTATAGAAAGCCAGCCCGCGCCCCACTCATGCCTTGTAGGCCGGGCAAGCACCGGTGACAATGCGCTCACGTTATACATGTGTATAGGAATTGGCATGGGTGCCTCATGTGCAAGCAGACGTTTCGTTAGTGCAGCGTCGCGACCTTGATGCTTGCGGTCGCGTTCGCGGCCCGGTCAGGGGCCGAAGAGCTGCAGCTGCTGCCCCCCTCTTACCAGCCCCCGCAGGCGACGCCCGCTTTCTCTGCGCCGAAGATCAGCGCGGAGTACGCCCGGAAACTCACGCAGTTGCCGGACTGGAACGGCTCCTGGGTCCTGCTGGGCGGGTATCTCTTCGACCCGCTGCCCTGCCGCCGCCGGCCGCCTCACCGCCCAACAATGCTTCGCAGAAGTAAGGCCGAGGATCGAACCATGCGCGTGCGTTACCTCTCGACCCTGGCGATTGCGATTGCTATTGGGTTGGCGTTGCCGCTGATGGCCGCCAGCCCTGCCGACTACAAGTTCAACCCTCCTCCGCCGCCGACCGGCCAGTTCGCGCCTCGCGCCAACACCATCGCCAACATCAAAGGTGACCTGTGGCGCGCCGGCGATGGCACCTGGTTCATGGCGTTCCTGGTCACACCCGACGGCATCCTGCTGGTCGATACGCTGAATCCGGACTTCGCAAAATGGCTGAAGGCGCAGCTGGCCGAGCGTTTCCCGGGGAAGCCCGTGAAGTACGTGATCTACAGTCACACGCACTGGGATCACATCGATGGAGCCAAGCTGTTCGCGGACACGGCGAAGTTCATAGCGCAGGAGAACGCGCTGAAGAACCTGGATGGCCGCTACCCCCACATGCCCGGCGACATCCTCGACCGCAATGACAACGGCAAATTCGACCCGGTGGAGTTCGGCCAGCCGCTGATCGACCACCCGTGGATCTGCGGCGCCTTTCCCGCATCCGTGCTGTCCAAGGATCGCAACGGCGACGGCCTGGCATCCCCGGATGAGTTCTATTCCGACGTGGCGAAGCCGGACATCGTCTATTCCGAGCGCATGACACTGCGCTTCGGCGGCAAGACCATCGAACTGATCTTCCCCGGCAAGAACCACGCAAACGACGGCACGGCCGTGCTGTTCCACGACGAGCGGGTGCTGTTCACGGTGGACTTCCCGGCGGACGTGCTCGTCCAGAAGACCATGCGCTCGCTTCCGAGTGCCTGCGGGCCGTTCGACGGCCACCCGCTATCGGAGTGGATTCGTTCCTATCGCACGCTGGAGGAGCTCGACTTCGACGTGCTGGCAAGCGCGCACGGCTGGAACACGTTCGAGAAGAAAGACATCACCGAAGGCCGCGAGTACTTCCAGTACCTCACGCATGAAGTGGAAACCGCCATGTCGAAAGGCATGTCCCTCGAGGAGATGCGCAAGACGATTACGCTGAGCCCTTATCGCGATTGGGCGAACTACGAACGGCTGCGCGTGTGGAACGTGGAAGCGGCCTACTACAACCTCAAGATGTACAAGTGAGGTAGGGCCGCGCTGCCGCCGTCAGCGTAGGAGCCTGTCCGAGTGATGGGCCCCGTGAGGGGCGGCCGCAGCAGGGGACCATTACTCGGACAGGCTCCTAAACCGCCGGCGGGTCCCAGTCTTTCGTGCCCGCATCCTGGCCGGCCACTGAGTACAGCACCTGCGCATTGCGGGTTTTCTGGAACTCTTCGAGTGTCTGGCCGCGCATGGCCGCGTAGATGTGCAGGTTGGTCGTGCCGACCACCGCACCGAGTTTCTCGAGCAGGAAGAAGATGACGCCGTACTGGATGAGCGCCCGCCAGTCGCGGCGGCGTACCATCTGCCGCTCGATATCAGTGAGCCCGGCCTCTTCAAACATCGGCTCCGGATCGGCCAGGAAGCGCCTGCGCCGCTCCGGGATGATGAGTCCGTGCAGGAACTCGTTGAGCCGATAAGCCTTCACGCTGCGGTCCAGGGTGAAGGGATAGGTGCCGGGGAGCTTCTCCATGCCGGCCCACTGCTTGCCGATGCGCTCGCGGTACGCCTCGTCGGTCTCCACGACCGGATCGTCGGAATCGTTCTCGAAGATGACGGTGGCAATCGGCGTCATCGACGGCAGGTAATACGCCTGGTGCAGCTTCTTCACGCGTTTCGACAATGCGCCCCGCATGATCAGCCACATGATGACTTCGGAACCCTCGCAGCCGCCGCGCTCCGCGTACTCGGCGATCGTGATCTCAGTGAGCTTTTCCGGATCTTTCTCGAGCAGCTCCATGAACTCCATGTCCCAGGGCGTGTTGTTGAAGCCCGCCCGCTCGCCGTGAATCTGATGCGACAGGCCGCCGGTGCCCACGATGGCAACCTTCAGATCTTCGGGATAGCTCTCGATGGCCTTACGAAGCGAGTGGCCGAGCTTGAAGCAGCGCTTGGCGGACGGAATGGGAAACTCGAGCACGCCCACCTGCAGGGGCACGATGGCGCCAGGCCAGCTCGTTTCGTGCGGCCAGAGCAGCGAGAGTGGCGAGAAGCAGCCGTGATCGAGGCCCCGAGCCTGGAAATACGACATGTCGAATTCGTCCGCGACGAGGCCCGTGGCCACATGGCGCGCCAGCCCCGGGTGACCGTTGATCGGCGGGAGCTTGCGCGGCCCGCCGCCCTCGTCCGCCGGCCAGTAGCGATCGCCCACACCCAGCACGAAGTGCGAGTAGTGATCGAAGAAGAACGAGGTGACGTGGTCATTGAATATGAAAAACAGCACGTCCGGCTTCTTGTCGGCGAGCCACTGCTGCACCGGCTTGTAGCCCGCGAAGATCGGCGCCCAGATGGGGTCGTTCTGCTTGTTCGTGTCGAGGGCGAAGCCGATGGTC
>JBDTUL010000253.1:0-8718 GCA_040007735.1 Gammaproteobacteria bacterium
GGTAGGCCGCCAGGATATACACCGGCTTGTAGGGCGACACGCGGAACGTGCCCTGTTTCTGGCCGGTGCTGAGCTCCCAGCGTTCGTCCAGCAGCGAGGGGAGGGGTTTTTCCTTGATCGCGGCCGGCGGTGCGGTGGGCTGTTGCTCGATGAAGGAGCCTTCGGGCGCACCGAACACCTTGTCGTAGCAGGCGAGACGGTCGGGATCCGTGCGCACGGCGCGGCAGGATTCCGCAGTGGCCGCGGCAGGGCTTTCCTGGGCCCCGAAGGCCTCTCCGCGAAATAAAATCGTCATCACGAGAACTGCAAAGCCCACCCGGCTGATTCGTCGCACATCGGTCTCCATGCCTGCGAGGGCGAGAGACTACATGCTAACGACGAAGTTCGCCGAACGCGCACGTGCGCCATAGAATACGGGTGTGCCTCCGCCCGCCGTTCGAAAGTATCTCTTTTGGGTCGGCATTCCCCTGCTGCTTGCCGCGCTCTACGCGCTTGCCGGTTTTTTACTCGTGCCTCGCCTCGTGCGCTCGAGGCTGCAGGGCTACGTGGCCGAGCACTACCATCGGCGTGCGGAGGTGGGGGAAGTTCGCTTCAACCCGTTTACGCTCACGCTCGACGTGCACAGCTTTGCGCTGGCGGATGCTGACGCGCAGCCGTTGTTGTCGTTCAGCCGACTGCTTGTCGACCTCGACATGGCTACGCTCTGGCGGCGCGGACCAGGCTTTGCGCAGATCGCGCTGGATGATCCGTTCGCGCGGGTGCTCATCCGCACGGATGGGTCGCTTAATCTGGCGGACCTGGCGAAGCCGCGTCCGCGCGAGGCGGCGCCCGCTCCGGAACCGGCGAACTCGAAGCCGATGCGGCTGTTCATCGATCGCTTTACGGTGCGCGGTGGGCGCACCACGTTCGAAGATCGCACGCGCGCTCAACCAACCGCCGGCATCAACGAATCCGCGAAACTCACTGCGACCGCGAAAGTGTCGCCGCAGTCTGGCGCTTTGAGCGCCGACGTCGAACTTACCCAGTTCAATCTGCCGGTGTTCCAACCCTATCTGGCCAAACAAACCCAACTCACATTGCTGAGCGGTCAGCTGGCCACGAAGCTGCACATCGACCGCGCCGCTGATGGAGCGCTCAACGTCGATGGCGACACCGACGTCACCAAACTGCGCACCATCGACAACGACTACAAACGCGATTTCATCAGCTGGGACCGCGTGCGCGTTCAGAAAATGCGCTATCGATCCGCCCCGGCAAGCCTGCAAATCGCAAGCCTCCTCGCGCAAGCGCCGTACGCGCGCGTCATCATCGCGAAAGATCGTACCGTAAACGCGTCCGATGCCCTGCGCCCCGCCGGCGCGGCGCCCACGACGGATTCCGTCTCCAACACCGCGGCTACCAGATCAAAGTCTGGCGGCGCCCCCACCCCCGCCGCGCCACTCGACGTCTCTATCGGCACCGTGCGCTGCTCCAATGGCTCCGCCACCTTCGCGGACTTGTGGATCCAACCCAACTTCGCCGTGGGCATTCAAACGTAGAACGGCGCCATCACGGGCCTCTCATCCAACCCCCGCTCACGCGCGAAAGTGCAGCTCGAAGGCAAAGTGGATCGCTACGCACCTGTGGTGATCAGCGGTGACGTGAATCTCCCGCCGCGCAGGAGCGCCTCGCAGGTTTGCTCAAAGCGTTGAACGAACGCCCGCAGCTGCAGTTGGATGTGCCGATGGTGTATTCACCGGATGCCGACGGGCCGGTGCTCATGACCAGGCGATTGCAGGATGCGTTGCTGGAGATCAAGCGTGTCGAGCCTGGTCGAAAGCTGGCGGCTGACGCGCCGCCGCTCGATGCGACGGTTTTGGATGACCCTGTTGAGCACTATCGATTGTTGGTTGCGCTTCATCGTGCGCAGCTGGGTAAAGATGTGCCGCTTCCACCGCTCGCGACGGCTATTGAAGCGGCTGGCAAGAAGAAGTCTGATCTTGCGGCATACCCCCCGGCGATTACCGAGTTGGAGGGGGCGATTCGGCCGCGGCTGGAAATACCTGAAGGTGCTCTCGAAGCGTTGGGTAAGCAGCGGTCGGAGGCGATTCAGCAGGTGTTGCTGGCTAACGGTGGCATTGACCCCGCGCGGGTGTTTGTTATCACGTCGGAGCCGAAGCCTGCTGCCGGCAATGCTGTGCGAATGGAATTGAGCCTCAAGTGAGTGCCCTCAATCGCCGGGCGGCTAAGATGTTTTTCTTTTAATTTCATCAAAAAAAGATCTTGGCTGCCCGGCGTCTGAGGGCTTCTAAAACCGCCCGGCGATTGAGGGCATTGGGCGGCGGCAAATCACCCACAAGGTCTCAGCCCACCGTCAACCCCACGACCCTTTCAGCCCCCTCCGCATCCACCTTCCGCGTCGCCCGCGACATGTTGTAAACGGTGACCAGAATCGACGAGCACTTCGCCGCGGTGAGCGGCACGCCGGCGATGCGCGGCTCCAGCTTCACAGCCGACACCACCTCATCCATCAATTTGTAGTTGAGCGGCGGAAGGGGAGGCCCCTCGCCCCCATACCCCGTCGGCGGCTCGCGAACCCCGGTGATTCGCTTCTGCTCACCCCGGCCCATGACCAGCCACTCCACGTTGGTGCCGGTGATTTCGCAGATGGCCCGCAGGTCTGTCACGTTCGGCTCGGATTGCCCGCGGAGCCACTTGCGCACGGCGCCCTCGGAGCGCTCGATGACTCGGGCGATGGCGCTCGTACTTCCGTACGAATCGATGACCTGACGGAGCCGGGCGGCAAATACGTCTTCACCATCGAGGGGAGGATATTGTCCGTCCTTGAGCATATCCGACGAATGTAATGCGCCCGGCACGAAATTACCAGACTGGGTTCATTAAAATATTGATACTCGTACTTAAATGACTTAGCGTACGAGGCGCGTGGCCCGGAGCGGCCCGCCATCACCCACAGGGAAGAGACAAGGTGCGCGCATGAGTGTCGACAAACTGTCGCCCGCGGCCCGGCGCGTCCGGGACCAGCGGGTTCGATCCGATCTGGCCGAGGCCATCCGTCAACTTCAACAGCTTCAATCCAGCCTTGCCGTCGCCGTCAGCGCGCTTCGCCAGCAGAACGCTGACATCGATGCAGACGTTGCCGTGCTGCTCCAGCGAGCCATTGGTGACCCTTTGCGAGTCCAGGTCGAAAAGCTGGCCGCTTTGCTACGCCTTTTGTCGCCAGGGGCGGGTGTCTTGGCGTCTCCGGCACGCCGGAAACGGTAGCGATCGCAGATAGGTTGTCGTCCCTGCGGGTTTTGCGACCGTTCTTTTCCAACCCTTCGGCTATAATCCGGTGCCCCAACGCACGGCCAGAACCGCCACACGGGGCGGCGCGCGGAACGGTGCACGCGCGGTACGTGCGAAAGTGGCGGAATTGGTAGACGCACCAGCCTTAGGAGCTGGCGGGGTAACCCGTGAGAGTTCGAGTCTCTCCTTTCGCACCACGCTTCCGGTGATCCGCACCGGGGCGTCCCAACAGCTTCCCGCCGTGACCGGGCTTTCGTTCGAGGGTTTGAGTGATGCAGGTATCTTTGACCGCCACCGGGGGTCTCGAGCGGCGCCTCGAGGTGGCCGTCCCGGCCCAGCGCGTAACCACGGAAGTGGAGCAGCGTCTCAAGAAGATTTCGCGTACTGCGCGCCTGAAGGGCTTTCGGCCCGGCAAGGCTCCGTATGCCGTGATTCAACGCCAGTATGGCGAGCAGGTGCATGGGGAAGTCGTCGGCGACCTCATCCGCTCGAGCTTCGCCGAGGCCGTGAACCAGGAAAAGCTGAATCCCGCTGGCGGGCCGCGCATCGAGCCGCTGGCCATCACGCCGGGCGCGGACCTCAAGTACGCCGCCACGTTCGAAGTGCTGCCGGAAATCCGCATCAAGCCGGTGGAAAGCATCGCCGTCGAGCGCCCGACGTCTGAGGTCACCGAGGCGGACATCGACGCCATGATCGAAAGCATGCGTCGGCAGCGCCCCGTGTTCACCACGGTGGAGCGCCCCGCGCAGGACACCGATCGCGTCACGGTCGACTACATCAGCACCGTTGCCGGCGAAGCGCTCGCGGGCGGCGAGGGGAAGGATGTCACCTTCCTCATTGGCTCGAACCGGGTGATGACCGAGCTCGAGCAGGGTGTGAAAGGCGCCTCCGCCGGCGAGACACGCACCGTGCCCGTTGTATTTCCCGCCGAGCATCCCAACAAGGAGCTGGCCGGAAAGACGGCCGAGTTCAAACTGGATATCAAGAAGGTCGAGGAGCAGAAGCTGCCCGAGGTCGATGACGAGTTCTGCAATGCCTTCGGCGTGAAGGAAGGCGGCCTGGAAGGGCTGCGTTCCGAAGTCCGCACGAGCATGAAGCGCGAACTCGACGACCTGGTGCGCAACCGCCTCCGCGGCCAGGTGATGGATGCGCTGTTCAAGGAAAACCCCATCGAGGTGCCGCGTGCACTCATCGATGAGCAGATCCAGCAGCTACAGGTGGATATGGCGAGGCGGGCGAACATAACGGACGCCAAGCTGCTGCCGCCCCCTCAGACGTTCGAGGAGCCGGCCCGCCGTCGCGTGGCGCTCGGGCTGCTGCTGGGCGAGATCGTGCAGAAGGAAAGTCTGAAGGTGGATCGGGAGCGCGTGCAGACGCGGCTGAACGATGTCGTCGCCCAGTATCCGAATGCCGATGAAATGAGACGCGCCTACTTGCAAAACGCGGACGCGATGCGTCAGATCGAGTCCGCGGTGCTCGAAGACCAGGTCGTGGACTGGGTTCTGGGCAAAGCTGCGGTTTCCGACAAGCCAGTGTCCTTCAGCGAACTGACGGGCTTTGGCCAGAACGCCGGCGCGAATGCCGGGTCATAACGTATAGAGCCGGTAGAACTGAAACGAGTCCCTGGCGCCGCGCGCATCTGCAGCCGGCCCGGGTGAACGAGGGTCAAATATGAACGAGCGAGCCTTGAACCTGGTCCCCATGGTGGTCGAGCAGACCGCGCGGGGCGAGCGGGCGTATGACATCTATTCACGCCTTCTGAAGGAACGCGTCATTTTCATCGTCGGCCCGGTCGACGACTACATGGCGAACATCGTGGTGGCGCAGATGCTGTTCCTGGAGTCCGAGAACCCGGACAAGGACATCTCGCTGTACATCAACTCGCCGGGCGGCGTCGTAACCTCGGGCCTGGCCATTTACGACACCATGCAGTTCGTGCGGCCGGACGTGAGCACCATCTGCATCGGCCAGGCGGCCAGCATGGGTGCGGTCCTTCTGGCGGGTGGCGAAAAGGGCAAGCGGTTCGCGCTTCCCCATGCCCGCATGATGATCCACCAGCCGCTGGGCGGCTTCCAGGGTCAGGCGGCGGACATGGAAATCCATGCCCGCGAGATGCTCTACACCCGTGACCGACTCAACAAAATCCTCGCCAAGCACACCGGCCAGAGCGAAGCGACGATCAAGAAAGACACTGATCGGGACAACTTCATGGCGTCGGCGGATGCCGTCACCTACGGCCTGATCGACAAGATATTGGAAAGCCGCGGTGAGATCGCCGCCACGGTTCCGGCGAAAAGCTGAGGCCGGTACGTACAACTCCCAGCCACACAACGGGTTACGCGCGGGGCGTGCTTTGCTTAAGCGCTCCCGTGCGTGCTATAAAACTGGCGTACATGCCAAGGCACCCAATCTTGCTTCCGCGGGTGAAGTGCTTCATGAGGGCTATCGATGAGTGAAGACTCCCGCGGCCGGCACGATGACGGCAAGCTTCTCTACTGCTCCTTCTGCGGAAAGAGCCAGCATGAGGTGCGCAAGCTCATCGCCGGTCCGTCCGTATTCGTCTGCGACGAATGCGTCGAACTCTGCAACGACATCATCCGGGAAGAGCTGGAAGATCGCGCCGAGCGTGCGCGGGACAAGCTTCCCAAGCCCCACGAGATCAAGAAGGTTCTCGACGAATACGTCATCGGTCAGGAGCGTGCGAAGAAGACGCTCTCCGTCGCCGTGTACAACCACTACAAGCGTTTGCAAACGCGCAGTGGCACCGGCGCCCGGTCGAAGGACGATGTCGAGATCGCCAAGAGCAACATCCTGCTGATAGGACCCACGGGCTGCGGCAAGACGCTGCTCGCCGAGACGCTCGCGCGTCTGCTCAACGTCCCGTTCACCATTGCGGATGCCACCACGCTTACCGAAGCGGGCTACGTGGGTGAGGATGTCGAGAACATCATCCAGAAGCTCCTTCAGAAGTGCGACTACGACGTCGAGAAGGCGCAGACCGGCATCGTTTATATCGACGAGATCGACAAGATCTCCCGCAAGTCGGATAACCCGTCGATCACGCGTGACGTGTCGGGCGAGGGCGTGCAGCAGGCGCTGCTGAAGCTCATCGAAGGCACCATCGCATCAGTCCCGCCCCAGGGCGGCCGCAAGCACCCCCAGCAGGAATTCCTGCAGGTGGACACGGGCAACATCCTCTTCATCTGCGGTGGCGCCTTCTCGGGCCTCGAGAAGATCATTCTCAACCGCACGCAGAAGAGCGGAATCGGCTTCACCTCCGAAGTGCGCTCGACCGACCAGCGCAGCCATGGGGTCGACCTGTTCCACGATGTCGAGCCGGAAGATCTAATCAAGTTCGGCCTGATCCCCGAGTTCGTCGGCCGCTTGCCCGTCGTGGCCACGCTGGACGAGCTGGACGAAGCCGCGCTCATCTCTATTCTCACCGAGCCCAAGAACGCGCTCACGAAGCAGTACCGCCGCCTGTTCGACATGGAAGGCGCGGAGCTCGAGTTCAGGGAAGATGCCCTGCGAGCCGTGGCAACTCGAGCCATGCAGCGTAAGACCGGCGCCCGCGGCCTGCGCACCATCCTCGAGAATGTCCTGCTCGAGACCATGTACGAGCTGCCCTCCATGAAGAATGTGGGCAAGGTCGTCGTGGACGAGACCGTTATCGAAGGCACGACCAAGCCTTACATCGTGTACAAAACCGAAGACGAAGTGCAGCCGCGCCGGGTTTCGGGCACGAATCATCATTGAAATGCCTGACGGCAGGGTTCAACGCCGGATCGCGCCAGGCGCGGCCGGCGGAGAACAGCGGCGCGGAGCGCCGTGAAGATACGAACGTCGCGATTTGGTCCTGTCCTGCCCGGCCAACCACCCACCCGTAGTATTTCCGCGACTCCCGTCGTTGAAAGGTGGGCCGGTAACCCTTATTTCTCGATAGACTACGGCGCACGCGTAGTCGGCTTCGGCTCGCACCTGAAGCCGTCTCTCAACCGCACAGCGAGGGCTTCAGCGTGTCCGACCCATCTAGCACCAGTGTGACTTCCACTCCTCCTGCAGCAGAGAGCGTCCCCGTTCTCCCGTTGCGGGATGTGGTGGTCTACCCGCACATGGTGATTCCGCTTTTCGTTGGCCGAGAAAAATCGATCCAGGCGCTCGATGTAGCGATGCGCGCTGACAAGCGCATCATGCTGGTCGCCCAGAAACAGGCCGACGTAGACGATCCGAAGGCTGACGACCTCTATCGCATCGGCACGATCGCCACCATTCTCCAGCTGCTCAAGCTCCCCGACGGCACGGTCAAGGTGCTCGTCGAGGGCGTGGACCGTGCGCGCATCGAGCGCCTGCACGGCGCCGAGCATTACTCAGCCGACGTCGTGCTCATGCCCGATGTCGAGGCATACGACGAGCGGGAGATGGATGTCCTCGGGCGTTCCGTCATCTCGCAGTTCGAGCAGTATGTGAAGCTCAACAAGAAAGTGCCGCCGGAAGTGCTCACCGCACTGGCAGGTATCGAGCATGCGGGCCGGCTCGCCGACACCGTGGCCGCGCACATGTCGCTCAAACTTCCCGAGAAACAGAAGGTTCTCGAGATCCTGGATATCCGCAAGCGCCTCGAGCACATCCTGGTCGCCATCGAAGGCGAGATGGACGTGCTGCAGATCGAGAAGCGCATCCGCGGCCGCGTGAAGGCGCAGATGGAGAAATCGCAGCGCGAGTACTACCTGAATGAGCAGATGAAGGCCATTCAGAAGGAACTCGGCGAGATGGAGGACGGCACCAACGAGATCGCCGACCTCGAACAGAAGATCGCCAAGGCCGGCATGCCCAAAGAGGCGCGCGACAAGGCCACGGCGGAGCTCAACAAGCTGAAGATGATGTCGCCGATGTCGGCCGAGGCCACGGTCGTCCGCAACTACGTGGACTGGCTGGTCAAGGTGCCGTGGAAAAAGCGCACGCGCGTGCTGAAGGACATCGCCAACGCGCAGAAGGTGCTGGACGAAGACCACTTCGGCCTGGACAAGGTCAAGGAACGCATCGTCGAGTACCTCGCGGTGCTGCAGCGGGTGGACAAGATCAAGGGTCCCATCCTCTGCCTAGTGGGTCCCCCCGGCGTCGGCAAAACCTCGCTGGGCCAGAGCATGGCGCGCGCGACGAATCGCAAGTTCGTGCGCATGTCCCTGGGCGGCGTGCGCGACGAGGCCGAGATCCGCGGCCATCGCCGCACGTACATCGGCTCCATGCCCGGCAAGATCCTGCAGAACATGACCAAGACGGGCATGCGCAACCCGCTCTTCCTGCTGGACGAAGTCGACAAGATGGCCATGGATTTCCGTGGCGATCCGTCCGCGGCGCTGCTCGAAGTGCTCGATCCGGAGCAGAACGACGCGTTCATGGATCATTACCTCGACGTCGATTACGACCTGT
>JBDTUL010000254.1:0-8670 GCA_040007735.1 Gammaproteobacteria bacterium
CCTCGAGCAGCTCTTTGATCGGGTGCACCTTGTTGATAGGCACCAGCTCGTTGCGCAGCTCGTCGTCGGGCGCATGCAGCGACACGGCGAGCGCGACGTTCACTTCTTCCGCAAGCTTGTACATCTGCGGCACGAGGCCCGACGTAGACAGCGTTACGCGACGCCGCGAAAGATCGAAACCCAGGTCGTCCGTGAACACGCGCAACGCCGGAATCACGTTGCGGAAGTTCGCGAGCGGCTCGCCCATGCCCATGAGCACTACGTTCGTGACGGCGCGATCGTCCGGCCGGCCAGTGGTGCCGAGCTCGCGATTCGCAAGCCACACCTGGCCGACGATCTCCGCCGTGCTCAGGTTGCGATTGAAGCCCTGCTGCGCCGTGGAGCAGAAGGAGCAATCAAGCACGCAGCCCACCTGGGAGGAGATGCAAAGCGTGCCGCGATCTGCCTCAGGGATGTAAACCATCTCGAACGCCTGCTTGGCGTCCGCCCGCAAAAGCCACTTGCGTGTGCCATCTGCGGATTGCTGCATCGTGACGACTTCCGGCGGGCGAATTTCGGCGCGCGCCTCGAGTTCCGCGCGAAACGACTTCGCGAGGTCCGTCATTGCATCGAACCGGCCTTCCGCGCGTTTGTAGATCCAGCTCCAGAGCTGGCGCGCGCGGAACGGCTGGCTGCCCAACTCCTTCACGAACGCTTCCATCGCCGGCCGTTCGAGGCCGAGCAGATTTTCGCGTTTGATGTCGGGAGTGGCGGACATGGCTCTAGCGGTGCGCGTGAATCTCGGTGCCCGCAAAGAAGAACGCGATTTCGCCTGCGGCGGTGTCGGCAGCATCCGACCCGTGCACGGTGTTGCGCTCGATGCCTTCGGCAAGGTCCGCACGGATGGTGCCCGGCGCAGCCTTCTTCGGATCGGTGGCGCCCATGATCTCGCGATTCTTGGCGATAGCGTTCTCGCCTTCGAGCACCTGGACGACGACCGGACCGGAGGTCATGTAGCGCACCAGATCCTTGTAGAACGGGCGCTCTTTGTGGACGGCGTAGAACGCTTCGGCCTCGAGCTGGGACAGATGGCGCATGCGGGACGCGATGATGGTCAGGCCGGCCTTTTCGAAGCGGCGATAGACCTCACCGATCAGGTTACGGGCCACGCCATCAGGCTTGACGATAGACAGGGTGCGCTCGAGCGCCATGGGGATTCGACCTCCGGAAAGTTGAGCTTCAGCGGGAAACAGCGAATCTGCGCGCACGCCAAAGATGCGACGCGGTGCGCAGTGGGCCGGGAAGTCTACTTGGAGAGAGCCCCTGCCGCAATTTTGCGAGGGCCCGGAAGTGTCGGTTCTGTAAGGAATTTCCGCAGGAGCCCCGGGTGACGCCCAAGGCCTGCGCGAGGGCTGCGGAGCCTCCTAGACGGAGAAACTCTCGCCGCAGCCGCACTCGCCTTTGATATTGGGGTTCTGGAAGCGGAAAGCCTCGTTCAGGCCCTGCTTCACGAAGTCCACGACCGTGCCGTCGATCAGCTTGAGGCTGCCCGAGTCCACGAACACGCGGACGCCGCGATCTTCGAACACCACATCGTCGGGTTGCTGCCCCTCCGCGTAGTTCACGACGTACGCGAAACCTGAACAGCCGGTCTTGCGGACCCCCAGGCGCAGGCCCACCCCATGCCCCCGGGCCACCAGGAAGGTTCGGATGCGGTCGGCCGCGGATTCGGTGAGTGAAATGGACATATTCGGTCTGCTTGCAGTCTACGTCAGGCCCAGCAATTCAGGGTGGCTCGCAATGCATCTTCGACAACGAGCAACCTGCCTAGTTTCTCCACGGGGACCTCCAGGGCTTCCAGCCATGCAGCAGGCGTGCCGGGCACCAGGGACGACCGCGCTCGGCCAGCAAGCTGCTCGGTAATCCATGCGGTAACAGCCAGAGTATGGGGACAGCCATAAGCCTGAAAAAGGGCGGCCTTCACAGTGCCATCGCTCACCGAGAGGTGAAATCTCACCCACGCCTCCTCCGCCACGCTGCCGGCTTCGCCTCGGATAACCGTGGTGTCGCCCCCGCCTGCTGGCGGCAGCACGCCCGCGCCCGGCAACGCGTCGAAGTAACGACGAACCGCAGGGCTCAACGTATCGGCCTCATAGGCAACGGAAACAGGGGTTTGCGTGAGATTGAACGGCTTGTCGCTGGCCGGCGAAACGGCGCGCAGGCGATTCACCTGACGATGAACGGCCGCTGCCGCCCGATCGACATCGGCCTCGGTGGTGCCGCGGCCGAGACTGAAGCGCAGCGAGCTCTGCGCAAGGGACGTGCTCCGGCCCAAAGCCCGCAACACATACGACGGCTCGCCGGATGCCGAGTTGCATGCCGAGCCGGTGGTGACAGCGACCGCGGTCAGCGCGGAAACGAGGCTCTCACCGTCCACGCCGGCAAACGACACATTCAGAATTTCGGGCAGCCGTGGTGCAGCTTCGCCGTTGAGGTGCACTCCTTCGAGGCGCGCCAGTGAGTGCCAGAGGCGGTCACGAAGTGACGCGATTCGTTGCGGCTCCGAGGCCAGCGCGCGCGGTGCGAGCTCGCATGCCACTCCAAAACCGACAATCTGGTGAGTGGCGAGCGTGCCCGGGCGCAGACCGCGCTCCTGCCCTCCGCCGAAACTGACCGGCCTTAGAAGCGAACGGGTTTCCGGACGCACGTACAACGCGCCGATGCCTTTGGGGCCGTAGAGTTTGTGGGCGGTGAAGGAAAGGAGGTCCACTGGCAGCGCGCTGGTGCTCGAAGAGGCTGTAGGCCCGCCGCCCCCCTGGCCAACGTTGATAGGTAGCTTCCCTGCCGACTGCGCGGCATCCGTGTGGAACGGGATGTTCCGCTCGCGGCACAACGCGCCGATCGCGCCGATGTCCTGCACGACGCCGATCTCATTGTTCACGTGCATGATCGAGACCAGTACGGTGTCCGGGCGAAGCGCGGCGCGAATGGCCTCCGGCGTAACGAGCCCCGCCGCATCCGGCGTCAGATACGTCACCGTGAAGCCTTCACGTTCGAGCTGCTTGCAGGGATCGAGCACGGCCTTGTGCTCGGTGCGCGAGGTGACGATGTGGCGACCACGATCCGCGTTCGCTCGGGCGATGCCCAGAATGGCGAGATTGTTCGACTCGGTGGCGCCGGAGGTGAAGATGATGTCTTCAGGCCGCGCACCGATCAGCGCCGCCACTTGTGCACGCGCTGCTTCCACGCGGGCCTCGGCGCGACGACCGAAAACGTGAGTAGTAGAAGACGCGTTGCCGTAGTCACCTTCTGCGCGAAGCACTTCAATCATCGCGCGCGCCACTGCGGGGTCCACCGGCGTTGTCGCGGCGTAGTCGAGATAGACAGGGGCGCTCATCGCTCCTCGTCCGGTGCTGGCTCGACGCTCGGCTCGTTCGCGGCGGACGACGACGTCCCGCCGCCCGCATTCCCGCTGCCAGCAACACGGCGCCGATTCTGAATCGCAGTGAGAAACCCGCGCAGGATGTTCGCCTCGTTCTGATCGAGCTCCGCCCGCTGCAGGAAACGGCGAATGCGCGCCATGAGCTTGTTGCCGCTCTGGGTGCGGTCTCGAAAATCCACCTCTTCCATTACCTGCGCGAGATGAACGTACAGGCGTTCCATTTCGGCAGGCGTGGCAATCGGCGCGGTTCGCGGGTCCGCCACCACCGGATTCGTCCACGCGCGGAACAGTTCGTAGGTGACGAGCTGCACCGCCATGGCCAGATTGAGAGACAGGTATTCCGAATTCGCAGGGATACGGATGAGCACGTGCGCGCACTCGATCTCCTCGTTCGTGAGGCCGGTGCGCTCCGCACCGAACAACACGGCCGCAGGCGCATGGCGAGCTTCCAGCGCAATGCGCTCGGCTGCCGCGTGCACATCGAGAATGCGGAAGTTCTGGTCCCGGTCACGCGCCGTGGTGGCAGCGACGAAGCCGCAGCCTTCCAGCGCCTCAGCCAACGTGCCTACCACGCGCGCGCGGGCCAGCACGTCATCCGCGCCCGCGGCCCGGGCTATGGCCTCTTCGTGCGGAAACAGCTTGGGCCGCACCAGCACCAGATCGCCCAGCGCCATATTTTTCATGGCGCGCGCGACCGCCCCGATGTTGCCGGGATGGGAGGGCTCGAGCAGAACGATACGGATCGGGGCGGAGGTCATCTGGTAGGCTACTGCGCTTAAATTCTTACCACTGCAGCTTAAATGGCCGTCCACGCGCTACTCAATATTGCTGTCCGCGCCGCCCGCGCGGCCGGCGAAATCATCGTCCGCAGCATGAATCGCCTCGAGAGCCTGCAGATCACCTCGAAGGGCCGAAACGACTTCGTCACCGAGATCGACCAGGCGGCCGAGCGTGAAATCATCGGTCACATTCGCAAGCTCTACCCCAGCCACGCCTTCCTCGCGGAGGAAAGCGGCCAGAGCGGCGGTGTGGGCACGGGAGCCGAGACGGTCTGGATCATAGACCCTCTGGATGGCACCACGAACTTTCTGCATGGTTTCCCTGTGTTCTCGGTTTCCATCGCGTGCCAGGTGCGCGGCAAGCTCGAGCACGCGGTCATCTACGACCCGATGCGGCAGGAGATTTTCTCGGCCTCGCGCGGCCAGGGCGCGCATCTGGAAAATCACCGCATTCGCGTCAGCAAGCAGCGCACGCTCGAAGGGTCGCTGGTCGGCACGGGGTTCCCGTATCGCGCGAACATTGAATACATCGACGCGTACCTGGCGATGCTCAAGGTGGTGATGGAAAACACCGCGGGCGTGCGTCGGCCCGGGTCGGCCGCGCTCGATCTGGCCTATGTCGCCGCCGGGCGCACCGATGCATTCTTCGAGATAGGCCTGAGCCCCTGGGACACGGCGGCGGGCGAGCTTCTCATTCAGGAAGCCGGCGGCCACATCGGCACGTTCAGCGGCGCGGCATACGCACGCGGCGGCAATCTGGTTGCAGGGTCGCCGAAGGTATACACCGCGCTACTCGAAGCGCTCGCCCCTCACGTACCACCGCGTCTGCGAGACTCGTAGGCTCGCGTTCGATTCAGGGCTCTAGTAGAGTCCCGCGCAATTCCAATCTGCGGGGCCGACACATGAGCAAGCGCGGAATCTTCGCTACGATTTCGATCGCCGAGTTGTCCAGGGATCGCGAAGGCGCATCTCTAAATCGTTCGCTCGGCCCTGGTGCACTCATCGCCATCGGCATCGGCGGCATCATCGGCACCGGCATCTTCGTTCTCACCGGCCTCGCCGCCGCCCAGCACGCCGGCCCGGCCATTCCCCTCTCTTTCATCATGGCCGCACTGGGTTGCGTATTCGCAGGGCTTTGCTACGCCGAGTTCTCTTCGATGGTGCCGGTCGCCGGCAGCGCATACGCCTATAGCTACGCAACGCTCGGTGAATTCACCGCCTGGTTCGTAGGCTGGAACCTGGTGCTCGAATATCTGTTCGCCGCGGCCACTGTCGCAGTCGGGTGGAGTCGGTACTTTGTCAAATTGCTGGATCACTTCAACGTCAACTTCCTGCCCGTCGCGCTCACCAACGCGCCGCTGGGGGTAGGGCCGGATGGGCACTCCATCGTGCTCACCGGCGCACTGTTCAATCTGCCCGCGGTGTTCATTGCCGCCGTCGTTACGGTGATCTGCTACATCGGCATTCGCCAGTCCACCACGTTCAACGGCTTCATCGTGGCCATCAAGGTCACGGTGGTCGTGCTGGTCATTGCGTTCGGCGCGTTCTACATCAACTTCGACAACTGGCACCCCTACATTCCGCCGAACACCGGCAAGTTTGGCGAGTTCGGTATCTCTGGGATCCTGCGCGCCTCGGGCATCATCTTCTTCGCGTACATCGGGTTCGACGCGGTCTCGACCGCCGCGCAGGAAGCGAAAAACCCATCGCGCGATATGCCTATCGGCATTCTCGGCAGCCTGGTTATTTGCACGGTGCTCTACATTCTGATGTCGGCTGTGCTCACGGGCATGGTGCCATACCAGATGCTGAACGACGCCGCGCCGGTTGCCGTGGCTCTTCAGGCGCACCCTGCTCTGGATTGGCTCACCACCTGGGTGATCGTGGGAGCGCTCGCGGGCCTCACCTCAGTGATCCTGGTCATGATCCTGGCGCAGGCGCGCATCTTCCTCACCATGGCGAATCACGGGCTCATCCCGCCCGCCTTCGCGAAGGTTCACCCGACGTATCGCACTCCGGGTGTGGCCACCATTGTCACGGGTGTGTTCGCCGCCATCGCTGCCGGCGCACTGCCCATCGGGCTTCTCGGCGAACTGGTCTCCATCGGCACGCTCATCGCGTTCATCGTGGTGTGCATCGGCGTGCTGGTCCTGCGTAAGCAGCGACCGGATCTGCCGCGCCCCTTCCGCGTCAAAGCCGTGTGGCCGGTTGCGATTCTCGGTGTGTTGTTTTGCGGGGCCATGGCGGCCACGCTGCCACGTGACACGTGGATTCGGCTTGTGGTCTGGACCGCTATTGGTGTGGTGATTTATTTCACTTACAGCGCGAAGCACAGCAAGTTGAGGAATGGTGGGTTTCCGGCTGAGAAGTAGGCTTTATTGCCTGGGGCCGTTTCACGATTGAGCGCCGCGCGCGCCATGCGCCGCGGCCGCGAAGACAGCCCTCAATCGCCGGGCGGCTCGGAATTTATTTTTTAATTTTTTTGGGCCAGACCCGGAAATCAAGCCAATTTCACCCCGAACCGTGCGGCTGGGGTTTTTTGTTTTATTTTTCTGGGCAAGATCCGGCTTCCAGGTCTTACCTAAAAATAAAAAAACAGGTTTCGAGCCGCCCGGCGATTGAGGGCTTCAGGGCCGGCTAGGCCGGCGGATCGAGGATCCGAATCGCACAGGGCCTGACGCGGGCGCCACACACCGCACCTTAACCCGGCGCGTCCTCACTCTTAGGCGGCTTGTTCCGATCGAGCAGCTTCCGCAATCGAATGTTCACCATTTCAACCGAGACAGAGAATGCCATCGCGAAGTACAGATACCCCTTGGGTATCTTGAAGTGCGCGCCTTCCGCAATCAGCGCCACCCCAATCAAGATCAAAAACGCCAGCGCAAGAATCTTGATGGTGGGATGCCGGTCGACAAACGCCGAAATGGCCCCCGACACGACCATCATCACGAGAATGGCCACGACCACTGCCGCAATCATCACCGGCAAGTCATTGGCGAGCCCCGCCGCGGTAAACACTGAATCCAGCGAGAACACGATGTCGATGATGCCGATCTGCGCCACCGTCATGAAGAAGCCGGAATAGGCTTTGACGCTGCGGTCGTCGCTGGCGCCCTCGAGCGTGTGATGAATCTCCAGCACGCTCTTCACGAGCAGGAACAACCCGCCGAGAAACAGAATGAGGTCGCGCCCCGAAACGCCCTGCTCTCCGAGATGAAACCACGGCGCTGTGAGCCGCGTGAGCCACACGATGGAAAACAGCAGCGCCACGCGAGTGAGCATGGCGAACGCAAGCCCGCTGATGCGCGCGGAATCCCGCTGGGCGGGCGGCAAGCGCCCCACCAGAATCGAGATGAAGATGATGTTGTCGATGCCGAGAACGATCTCGAGCAGCGACAGCGTGACGAAGGCGACCCAGGCCTGCGGATCGGTGAGCAGCTCCAGCATCGCGCCTGACCGCTCCGGCCGCTACGGCAGATGGTCGACGGCGGTTTTCTTCACCGTCGGGAAAACGTGCTCCGCCTTGAGCCCGAAATCCAGTGCGACCGCGCTGGAGATGTAGATGGACGAGTACGTGCCCGCAACGATGCCGATGAGCAGCGCTTCCGAGAAGCCGCGCAGCACCGGGCCACCCAGGAACAGCAGCGCGACCACGACGATGGAAGTGACCACCTTCGTCATGATGGTTCGGGACAGCGTCTGGTTGATGGCCTGGTCCAGTGCGATGGCCGGCGCGAGGCGACGGCTCACTTCAAAGCGTTCGCGGATACGATCGAACACCACCACCGTGTCGTTCAGCGAGTAGCCGATGACCGCGAGAATGGCGGCGACGACTGCAAGATCGAATGTCGTCTGAGTGATCGAGAATACGCCGAGCACCAGGATAGGGTCGTGAAGCACGGCGAAAATAGCGCCTACCGACAGGCGCCACGTGTGAAAGCGAAGCGCCAGGTAGAGGAAGATGAGCAGCACGGTGAACGACAGGGCCCAGATGGCGCTGTTCTTCAGCTCCGCGCCCACCTGCGGGCCGACGATTTCCAGGCGCAGGATCTGCGCGCCCGCATCCACTTTACGCAACGCCGTATCAACGCGGGCGCGAATGACCTCGCCCGTCTGGCCGGCAATCGCCGGCAGTCGAATGGCGATGTCTCGCGATGAGCCGAAGCTCTGCACCTGCGGCTCTTCGAAGCCATCCGCCGCGAGCGCTGCGCGAACCTTGTCCACATCTGCCGTGTTCGGGAAGCTGGCCTCAACGCTGATGCCGCCGGTGAAATCGATGGCGTAGTTGAGACCTCGCGTGGCGAACGACGCGAAGCAGATGATCATCAGGACCGCAGACAACCCGTACCACACCTTGCGGGTGGCCATGAACGGGAAGTTGGTCTGCTTGTGAAAAAATTCCACGTGGGCGTGCCTTAGATGGAAAGCTTGGCGAGCTTGCGCTTACCGCCGTACATGAGCGTGAGCAGC
>JBDTUL010000255.1:0-8640 GCA_040007735.1 Gammaproteobacteria bacterium
CTTTTAACAGGCAACTACGAGCGGGTGCCAGACACCGGCTTCTTGGGCGGCTGCGGTTTGGATGTCAGCCGTTCCCACATTCGTTCGAAGTGCGCGCCCGATGCACCGTTCGCAAGCATGGAGGCCTTGGCGGCATCGTCACTCACGATGCCTTTGAGATTCAGCATCGCAAGCGCGCCCATGTAGCGCCCGAATCTCAGTGAGCGGCCGAGCGGCGAGGGGCTGACCGCAGCGCCCGGCGTCTGTTCCGCGAGCGCTTCGAGAATGCGATCAGAAAGCTCCCAGCTCGCCGCGATGCTCCGCGCAACGCTGGCACTATACGAGTCCAGCAGCGACACAATCGTCGCCGCATCAGGCCGCAACCCAACACGCGACGAGTACTGATCCAGCGCCACGCGAAAAACCACAATAGCTCCGAGCCCATTCACCAGTGCGAGCAACTGCGCAGCAAACGGATCTGAGTTCACGACCACCGCGGCGTACGTCTCCGCGGCGTTGGCCGCCAGAAACGTATGCTCCCAGATCACTTCCGGAAACTGAGCGAATTCGCCGCCGGCCACCCGAAACACCGGCTGAATCAACGCTGCGGCGATCAGCGAGCGAATGCCTTCCGTGCCGATCACCGCCACGGCCCGATCCACACTCTCCACAGGCTGCGCACTCACCCGATAGAACTGACTATTCGCGAGCTTGAGCAGACTGCCTACCAGCGATGGGTCTTTCGCAATCATGGTCGAGAGCTCTCGACGCGACGTGCCGCTGTCGCCGACTGCACGCATGAGCTGCGGCAAAAGCATAGGCCTGCGCGGCGCGTAGCGAGGCTCGGTGGCGGCGGTGGTCAGTGCCCCGCGCACGGCCTCTGCAACTCCCTCATGCGCGCCGCTCGGCGAGGCCAACTCACGAGCAAACGCCAGCTCATTCAGTTTGTGAAGCACCTCCGCGCTGGTGAGCGCGGGAGCGCCATCGGCCGCGGCGGCTGCCGGCGCCGGCAATGCGGGCGGAGGCACTTCAATCGGCGGCACCGGTGGCAGTGAAGAGGAATCGCGCCGTTGCCCGACCCGGCGCACGAGATTTGTGACCACGGCGACAATCGCCACCACGATCAGCAGAAACAGCAGACCTCTCACCATGACTGGACTCGCACGCTGGTTTCCGGAAGTGCCGCCATAGATATCACGAGGCATATCACGATGGCGGTGGCCGGCTGGGTGGAATTGAAGCAGGTTCCGCTGACGGCACGCTAGTGGGCCTTGGTGCCACGGCGAGGTACTTGCCATACCAGGCAATCCAGCGTTCCAGACGATCCCGCAAATAGCTGGGCGTACTGAACGAGTGGTACTGGCCCGGATAGATGACGAGCTGCGCATCCACACCGACGCTCTTCACAGCCTGATACATCTGTTCGGAGTTCAGCAGCGGCACGTTGAAATCCAGCTCGCCGCACATGAAGAGCGTGGGAGTGACGACCTGGCCGGCATGAAAGAAGGGATACGAATTGCGCAGGTAGACCTCGGAATTCTTCCAGGGCACGCCCAGCTCGGCCTCGTATTCGCGGGTGTACATGTCGGTGCCGTAACCCGCGAAGGCGTTGCCGATGGAGGCGCCGCTGACGGCCGCCTTGAAACGTTTGTCTCGTGTGATGATGTTGTCGGTGAGGATGCCGCCGTAACTCCAGCCGCCCACGCCGAGACGCGCCGGATCCGCTATTCCTTCCGCCACGACGTGGTCGACCGCGGCAAGCACATCCTCAGTGTCCTTCGCGCCCCAATCCGCATAGATGGCCGTCGAGAATGTCTCGCCACGCCCGGAGCTGCCGCGCGGGTTGGCCCCGACGATGACATAGCCGCGAGCCGCGAGAATCTGCCACGTCAGATCGAACGAGTTGGCGAATTGCGAAACAGGCCCGCCGTGAATCCAGAGCAGCGTAGGGTAGCGAACGCCGGGTACATAGTTGGGCGGCTTCAACACGAAGCCGCTGATGCGCGTGCCGTCAGGGCTGTTTGCGGAAATCTCATCGAGGGTGCCGAGCTGTACGTGCGACAGCCACTCATCGTTCTGGCGGGATAGCGCGCGCAGCTTGCCGCGCTCGAGCGCATACACTTCGTCTGGAACACCGGGCGTCGAATCGAGAATCGCAACACCGCCGCCTGGAGTGACTTCGTACGCGGTGGTTTCGCGTCGCCCCTCCAGCAGTCGCCGCACACGGCCACTGCGAACATCGAACTTGGCCAGGTGCTGATTGCGGTCGTCTTCGATCAATCCATAGATCGACCGGCCATCGTCGGACCACTCCGGCTCCAGCACGTTTCGATCGAGACTTTTGCTGATCATGCGAGGCGAGCCGCCCACGACCGGCACTATCATCAGACGGTGCTCGGCGTAGTAGATGAGTTTGAGATCGCTCGCGGCGATGTACGCGATGTCGCGCCCGTTCGGGCTCCACACCGGGCCGCTCATCCACTGCGAATCGCCGGCCTCGCCCACGAACGAGGTGATCAGCCGGGCCGGCGCGCCCGGCATCGCGGGCATCACGTAGAGACCGAACAGGTTGGTGCGGTCCGGGTCGTCCGCTCGTTTGCTCACGAACGCGATCTGCTCACCATCCGGCGACCAGGCGGGATACGACTCGGTGAAGCGGCCCGACGTGAGCGCATCCACCTTGCGCGTAGCGAGGTCGAGCACATAGAGATGCATCTGCCGCGAGCTCAGGTAACCCGTCTCGTCTTCCTTGAAATAGAAGCGATCGATGACGATCGGCGGCGCAGTCTTGCCCCGCTCTTGGTTGTCCGCGCCGGGCAGCGGGTCATCGAGCACTACCAGCGCCAGGCGTTTGCCGTCGGGCGACCATTCGTAATCCACTACGTCGCCTTTGAACATGGTGATCGCCTGGGCATCACCACCGCGCCGGTCGAGCAGCCACAGTTCGTCCGGCCCGTCTTTCGCGCCCCGATTGGAAAGAAACGAAACGTAGCGCCCATCCGGACTCCAGCCAGGCGAATGCTCGCTCTCGGAGCTCTGGGTGAGCTGCACCGTGCGACGGCCATCCCAGCTGCTCATCCAGATGTCGGTAGAGCGCTTGTCCTTTGCCACATCGGTGGTGCGCACCGAATAGGCCACCCAGACACCGTCAGGCGACAGGGCAAGTTCTGAAACGGAACGATAGGCGCTGAGATCATCCACCGTGAGAAGCCGACGCTCCGTTTCCGCTGCGAAGGCCGCTGGCACCCATGACGCGATCCCAGCCAAAGCCAGAAACAGACCCGTCGTCGTGCGCTTCAATCAAACCTCCACAGCAACCGCGGCGTTGCAGCCGCGGCGGATTCTAGGGACGGTACCGCTCGCCGGGCAACGTCTGTATAGAATCGCCCGCATGCAGCGAGCCCTATGGCTATTGGGTTTGGTCGGCCTGGCCGCCGGCCTTGCCGGCGAAACAGCACTGTGTGCGACGCCTCGCGTCACCGCGCCAGCGGCCGATTTCTCGTTTTCCCGAACGGACAGCATCCTCGTCGTCTCCCCTCACCCGGACGACGAGTCGCTTTGTTGTGCTGGAGTAATGCAGCGCGCGCTCGCCCAGGGCGCTCGCGTGAGCGTGGTGTGGGTGACCGGCGGCGATGCGTTCGAGCTGGACGCGCGCCTGGTCGAAAGGCGCCTGCGCCCGGGTGCACCGGGGCTGCGGAAACTCGGCGAGCTGCGCGTCGCGGAAGCCATGCAGGCGGCGGAGCGGCTCGGCATTCCGCCGGCCAGCCGATTCCTGCTGGGCTATCCCGACGGCGGCATCCAGCGATTGATGCTGGATCATTTCTTCATGCCCTACCTGTCCCGCTACACAGGCGAAACCAGCGTGTCGTTCGCGAATGCGGTGACGCCGAAGGCCATGTATGAAGGCCGTGCGCTGGATGCCGACCTGCGCAAGGTCATCGACACGGTGAAGCCCACACACGTTTTCGTGGCGAGCCCGCTCGATGCGCACCCGGACCACAGCACTTCCGGCGAGTTCGTCATGCGCATCCTGGGCGAACGGAACCAGCTGGATCGCATGTATTACTGGATCGTGCATGGCGGCTTCGACTGGCCGCGGCCCCGCGGCCTGCACACCGATCGGGATCTGAGGCCGCCGGAACGCGCCCGGATGCTGCCGTGGATGCGCTTCCAGCTCACCGATGCCGAGCAGGCGGGCAAGCTTGCCGCACTCCAGGCGCACCGCAGTCAGATGGAAATCATGGCGCCGTTCCTGCGCGCCTTCGTGCGGCGGAACGAGCTGTTCACGCGGTTGCCGCTGGCGCCCGAAGCGCCTGTGCCTTTGCTCACGCCCGAAACGAACCTGGAGGCGGCGGCGAATGCGCCTCAGGACTCGACGATCCAGCCCCGCTGAAGCGCCGCATTGAGGAAATCCCGCACGTCGGGCGCGAGATCGTGATTCGAGGGCCCCGCGAGGAACTCGGCAATGATTTCCTCGGAGGTGCGCGTTCCATCGCACAGCTCGAGGATGGCGGCCGCACTCTCGTTCAACTGCACCGAGCCCGCAGGCGAAACGAGCACAGCCCGATCCGCGCGCCATTCGACTCTGATCTGGCGTCCCGGGCCGAGCCGGTTCTTGATCCGGCGCATCACAGCTCTATGTTCCATGCCCTGCTCCGCCAGGCGCTCAGGGCCGCGCGCCGACGGTTTGATCTGATCGCGCATACGCGCGTGTGAATCAGATTTCTGCAAGGTCCGGGCCAAGCCCGTTACGTCGGTGAGGACGTTCCGCTCATCGGTCGCGATGATCGCCTCCCGCGAATGGAACAGTGTGTGTCATCTCACTGTCGCGCCCTTCGTCACGACCCGCTGCGGGTCGGAATGCCGTGTGTCTTCATCTTCCGGTACAGCGTATTACGGCTCACGCCGAGATGTTCGGCCGCATGTGTCATATTCCCGCGGCATTTTTCAATGACCCGTAACAACGCCGCACGCTCTGCGGCCTGCAGCGGATTCGCGCAGGTCTCGAGAGGATCGGCTTCAACGGGTGCCACGCTGGCGCTCGCGACCGGTGCAACCACCGCCGCCACCGCACCACACGCAACAGGTTCGCGAATCTCGCGCGGAAGATCAATCTGTCGCACAACGCCGCCTTCGCAAATGGCCAGTGCGGTACGGATGACGTTGCGCAACTCGCGAATGTTGCCGGGCCACGGATAAGCCTCGAGCCGCTGGAGCGCATCCATCTCGATGGCGGCCGGCCGGCCATTGCTGGTCTCTGCGGCCAGCGCGCGATGAATGACCCGTTCCCGATCGGCGCGATCGGCAAGCTTCGGCAGCTCGAGCGTGATGCCATTCAGACGGTAGTACAGATCTTCGCGAAACTCGCCGCGCGAGATCATGTCCCGCAGGTTGCGGTGAGAGGCTGCGATGACGTGCAGGCTCACCTTGATAGGCGTCTCGCTGCCGAGCGGAATGATCTCCTGCTCCTCGAGCACGCGTAGCAGCCGTGTCTGCAAGGCGAGCGGCATGTCGCCGATTTCATCGAGGAACAGAGTGCCACCCGAAGACTGCAGCAGCTTGCCCTTCATGCCTTCCTTGCGCGCACCGGTGAACGCACCCGGCTTGTAGCCGAAAAGTTCGCTTTCTATGAGCGTTTCCGGAATGGCCGCGCAGTTGATCGCCACGAACGGCTGATCGCCGCGGCGACTCGCATAGTGCATGGCATGCGCAAACGCTTCCTTGCCGGAACCGGTTGCACCCTGGATCAGCACAGAGACACCCGTGTCTGCGATGCGGCGTGCGCTGCGCACGTTACGCAGCATCTGCGGATCTTCGCCGGCCAGATCTTCGAGCGTGAGTACCTGAGGATTCGGCTTGGAAGCAACCTGAACCACCTCTTGAACCGTTCGCGAGACCGGGCGCGTGTCAGGCGCCGACGCGCCGTTGCGCCCGACGTGGAGGCTTGCGAAGTACCCCTGGCCCCGGCGCGGGTCCCGCACCGGAGACAGCGACGCCCGGCGAAGCACAGCCAGCGAAATGCTGTCCGTGCCCTCGGCATCGAATATTTCGCCGATGGGGCGGCCGACCAGCTCGTATCGATCTTTCGCCTCGAGCAGCTGCGCGGCCGTGTGGTCCGCACCGATGACCGTGCCGTCCTCGGCAAGCGCCAGCGCGCCGTCGTGGAACAGGTCCACCAAGTCGGGCCTGCTGTGGAAACGCAGCACCGCGTTGTGCTCGTGATGCCGAAGGAACAGGCACTTCTCGATGATGTGCGCCGAAAGTCTCACCAGCGCCATGGTGTGCATCTGGGTGCCGCGCGCATCGTGCGCGCCGACACAGGACGCATCCAGCACCGCGATGACATCGTCCACCGGCCCGCGAATGGGTACGCCGAAGCAGGTGAGGCCGATGTGATGGGTATAGAAATGATCGTTGCGATGGACCGTGACCGGCCGGCGCTCGGCGAGGCAGGTGCCCATGCCGTTCGTGCCGCGGCTCTTCTCGCTCCAGTCCGCCCCGGGGATCAGGCCTGCGCCCTTGAACATCTCCTTGAGGGTGGGATCCACCTTCTCGTACAGGATGATGCCGCTGGCATCCGTCAGCAGTAAGGCATAGCCCGAGCCTGAGATCTGATCGTAGAGCCGATCGATTTCGCCCGTCGCGATGCGCACCAGATCCGAGAACTGTTCGCGACGGTTCGCGAGCGCCCGCGTATCGATGACGTTGGGCGCGTCGGGACGCGCCGGATCGAGCCGGTAGTCATTTGCACAGCGCATCCATGATCGCGCAATGGTCCGGTCGGGCAGCTCCCGCCCCGGGCGCGGAAGGCTGTGAACGATGCGCATGACGTCGTCGGAATGACGAGTCCCTAACGCGTTTGCCATAGAGATCCCCTCAACAACGATCCATGTCGTTTGTGTTTCGCCTCTAAATCAACATGCCGCGTGCGCCGTGATCGCGAGCGTCTGCTCCACCGGTTTGCACCAACCATGCCACGCCCCCGCGTGACAGTGTTGCAGTAGAGGCACACGCGTCCGACCCGACAAAGCGGATCAAGACCCAAGCCAACCTCGCCGATGTTGAGCGCAGCCGAGGCTCTTGCGCAACTCCAGTTGTGTTCAGAGCTGCGGAAGCCGGCAATTGGGCCGGCATGTGCGCGTGTTCTGCACGCAACGGCCCATCCACGTGACAGCTGTGTCAGCGCGCCGCCCGAGCGTTGGGACACTTCAGGCCCTGCGGGCGGCAAATTCGCCGTATCCAACGTACCGCGTGGGCCTTTTTCACTGGCATGGCGGTTGCAGTCCGCTGCCCGCCGACGTCGCGGGATATGAAATGTGACGGCACGTGAAGCGGCGCGGAAAACGAATTCGAGTGTGCGCGCCGTCGCCAATAACGACCTGAAGGAAGGCTCCCATGACACATCAACCCATGCCCGCCAAACATCGATGGGGTTTGACGCTCGCAGCCTCGGCTGCCGCGATTCTCGCGCCGACAGCCCCCCAGGCGGTGGAGATGACCGCCGGCGACTGGAAATTCTCCGCGAGCGGCAACGTGAACGCGCACTACATCGTCTCGAAGTGCGATGACAGTCCGGCTGCCGTGGCCGGCGGGCTCGCCTGCACCGCGGCGCCTGGAATCGACGACACGTCTTCATCAGTGAGCAACGGCTTGCTGCCTGCGGCGCTCGCGATAACCGCGTCCACTACCCAGAGCGGGTACGACATCTCGGCAAACTTCGGTCTGTTCCCGGGCATCAGCACCAACGATGCCAGCCCGAATCTCCAGCAGGGCGCGACAAATCTCAACACCGCGCTCGGCACCACCGGCCTCGACGTTCGGCAGGTTTTCCTGACGTTCGGCAATGACCACATGGGCACCTTCCTGCTGGGCCGGAACATCGGGCTGTTCGGCCAGGACGCCATTCTCGGCGACATGACTCTGATCGGCGTGGGCGCCGGCGGCGGCGACCATGCGGCACCGGCCAACACTTCGCTGGGTTCCATCGGCCTCGGCTATATCTATACGGACTGGCTCGCGCAGATCAACTACACGACGCCGGACATCAGCGGGTTCAAGTTCACGCTGGGTATCTTCGACCCCGTGGAGCCCATCGGTAACGCGCCGACGCCGAAGAGTGCGCCCGGCTTTCACGGCAAGGCCGCCTACAAGCTCGGCGACCTGTATCTCTCGGCAACCTTTCTTTCTCAGAAACAGAAAGTCGCCGGGAACGCCGCAGCGGACTATGACAGCACCGCGTTCGACATCGGCGGCAAGTACAAGGCCGGTCCGGTCGAATTGATGGCGTTCTACTACAACGGCTCGGGCGTCGGCACGACCGGCCTGTTCATCAACTCGAGCGATGGGCTCGGCCATGAGCGCGACTCGGACGGGTTCCTTGCGCAGGTGACCTACACCTTCAACAAGACGAAGTTCGGTCTGAACTACGGCGTGAGCAACCTGGACCTCGCGAACGGCCTGGATCCGGGCGGCCCGACGCTCGTCGCCAAGAACAGCAAGTACACGCTCGGCGTCTATCACAAGCTGACCGAAAACCTGACGCTCCTCGGCGAAGCCACGGACATCAAGGCCAAGGCGCAGAACGGCGCGGAGAACAAGGCTCAGACGTTCAACATCGGCGCGTTCCTGGCGTTCTGATCGATTTGCCGTCGCGGCGCGGAC
>JBDTUL010000256.1:0-8638 GCA_040007735.1 Gammaproteobacteria bacterium
ACGACAAAGCTTCCACTCCTGATCCAGAGGTCGCCCTACGGGTTCGGTGCGGAGAGGGTCGCGCGCGCATTCGACGGCGAATACAAGGAGCTTGCGCAGGACGGCTTCATCTTCGTACTGCAGGACATCCGCGGCCGCTTCGGCTCGGAAGGCGATTTCGTGATGCTGCGGCCGACGGCTACCCGCGCCGACCAGATCGACGAATCCACCGATACCTACGACACCATCGACTGGCTGCTGAAGTCGATACCGGACAACAACGGCAACGTCGGCGTTTTCGGTGTTTCGTATCTGGGCTGGACGACAGCCATGGCGACGATCAATCCCCACCCCGCGCTGAAGGCCGTGTCCGTGCAGGCCGCGCCCGAGGACATGTTCGTGGGCGACGACTTCCACCACAACGGCGCATTCCGGCTGGATTACGGCTGGGAATATGCAGCCGCACTCGAGACCGACGGTCACACGCTCAAGGCATTCAGCTTTGGGAGTGACGACCCCTACGCGTGGTTCCTGAAGCAGGACGATCTGGCGAGCCTCGACCAGCGCAGTCTCGGCCACACGCTGCCGACCTGGCAGAACTTCGTCGACCACCCCAACTACGACGCCTTCTGGCGCACCGGTCTCACTTCGACGCTGATGCCCGCGCAGGTGCAGATCCCCAATCTCATCGTGGCGGGCTGGTGGGACCAGGAAGATTTCTACGGTCCGCTCAAAATCTATGCGGAGCAGGAAAAGGGTGATGTCCACGGCCGCAACTTCCTCGTCATCGGGCCGTGGAATCACGGCGGCTGGGCGCGCAAGGATTTTGGCCGCTACGGGCCGTTCGACCTCGGCTCCGATACGGCGACTTACTTTCGATCGCAGGTCGAGACGCCCTGGTTCAAATATTGGCTGAAAGGCGAGGGGAAACTCGACCAGCCTGAAGCGCTCGTCTTCGAGACCGGCAGCAACAAGTGGTCGCGCTACAGCGCGTGGCCGGCACGAGAGGGTGTGTCCGAGCAGCGGCTCTATCTTCATGCGAAGGGGAAGCTGTCGTTCGAACCCCCCGATCCTGCGAAGGACCGTAAGCCCGACCGCTTCGTCTCGGACCCCGCGAATCCCGTGCCCTATCGAGCGCGGCCGATCTCGGGGATGGCGGAGGAGAAATCCACCTGGAGGGAATGGCTGGGCGATGACCAGGCGCCGTTTGCGAAGCGCGACGATGTTCTCTCCTGGCAGACGGAGCCTCTGAAGAAAGACGTGACGATTCGCGGCGACGTCGTCGCCAAGCTCTATGCGAGCACGACAGGGAGCGACGCGGACTGGATCGTCAAACTGATCGATGTGTATCCGTCGGACGAGGCGACGGCGCCCGAGCTGCGCGGCCGGCAGCTGATGATCGCGAATGACGTGTTTCGCGGCCGCTTTCGTTCGGGCTTCGAGCAGCCGCAGCCTCTGAAGCCGCGCCAGGTGCTGGACTATTCGATCGACCTGCATTCCGCCTCGCATGTCTTCAAGCAGGGCCATCGAATCGCCGTGCAGGTGCAGAGCACCTGGTTTCCGCTGATCGATCGCAACCCGCAGACCTTCCAGCCCAACATTTTCAAGGCCGGGCGCGCCGAGTTCAAAGCTCAGACGCACTCGGTGTTCCACACTGCCGAGCACCCGTCCGCTATCGTGGTCGGCGTGGCCGGCGATGCAAAGTAAGTCTTGAGGATCTATGAGCACACACCGGCGTAATTCTGGCGGAGCTATCAGTCGTTTGAGCAAGGCTGCGATAGCCTGTGCCGTGTTGCTGCCGGCAGCGCTGCCAGCAGCTCAAGCGCCGGCCTTTACGATAGATCAGGTGATGCAGGCGCCGTATCCGTCAGATCTCACGGCGGCGCCCAGCGGCCGGTCGGTTGCGTGGGTGTTCGACACGCGCGGCGTCCGAAATGTCTGGGTGGCCGAGAGCGCGCCCGGCGCGAAGGCGCGGCAGATCACGGCGTTCACGCAGGACGATGGCTTCAGTATCGGCAGCCCGGCGTGGTCGGCGGACGGCAAGATGATCGCCTTCACCCGGGGCAGTTCTCTCGAGGACGACGCTCCCGCCAACGTCAACAATTCGCCGGACGGGCCCACGCCGCGCGAAGTGTGGGTGGCTGCGGTGTCAGGCGGTGCCGCGCACAAGGTGGGCGTTGGCTATGAGGCTGCCTTTTCTGCGGACGGCAGCCGGCTGCTGTTCATCAACAAGGGGCAGTTGTTCGCGGCGGCGGTGAGCGGCGAATCCGCGCCTCAAGCCCTGATCGTGGACAACGGGGCCATCGCGTCATTCATTCAATCCCCTGATGGCAAGCGGCTCGCGTTCGTCAGTGCGCGTGCGCGTCACAGTGTAGTGGGTGTTTACGATTTCGCGGCCAAGACCATCGTGTGGATGAGTCCGAGCATGTCTCAGGACGCATCTCCCGTCTTTTCCCCGAATGGATCTCAGATAGCGTTCATCCGCGTGCCGTGGGAGAAGGCCCCGGTGTTCGTGGCACGCAGAGCCGGAGCGCCGTGGTCGGTGTGGGTTGCGGACGTAGTCACCGGGAAAGGGCGCCGCGCCTGGATTGCCGACGCGGGCGCCGGCAGCGCGTTTGCGTCGAGCCTGTCCGCGCAGAATCTGTTCTGGACCGCGCAGGATCAGCTCGTATTCCCGTGGGAAAAGACGGGATGGCTGCAACTCTATGCAGTGCCTGTGCAGGGCGGCGCGCCTCGTGCGCTGACTTCGGGCCAGTTCGAAGTGGCGCACATCGCGCACAGCGCGGACCGTCGACGGCTGGCGTTTTCATCGAATCAGGACGACACCGATCGATTGCACGTCTGGACGATCGACGGCGATGGTGGCCAGCCGAAGCGGGTGACTGACAGCCGCGCCGTCGAGGATTGCCCACAGGCCGGCGCCGACGGAACGCTGTTCGCTTTGCAGAGCGACGCGAACCAACCCCTGCGGCCGGTCATGTTGAGCAGCCGTGGGAAGTGGGAGCCGCTGGCCGCGGAAGTGATCCCGGCATCGTTTCCGTCAGCCAGACTGGTCACGCCTGCGAGCGTCAGCTTTCCTGCCAAAGATGGTCAGCAAGTCCATGGTCAGATCTTCCTGCCCACAGGTGGCAGCGCATCGACTCCGCATCCGACCATCATGTTCTTTCACGGCGGGCCCCGTCGGCAGATGCTGTTGGGTTTTCATCCCATGGGCGCTTACAACTGGATGTATGCGCTGAACCAGTATTTCGCCGCCAAGGGTTACATCGTGCTGTCGGTCAATTACCGCGGCGGCATTGGCTACGGGATGGACTATCGCGAGGCGAAGGACTTCGGCCCGGATGGTGGCAGTGAGCTGAACGATCTGCTCGGTGCAGTCACGTATCTGCAGGGTCGTAAGGATGTGGATGTGCGCAAGATCGGCATCTGGGGCGCAAGCTACGGCGGGCTCATGACCGCGCTGGGTCTTGCGCGCGCGTCCGACTCCATCGCTGCCGGCGTGGACTACGCGGGTGTCTACAACTGGGACACGTTCATGGCCTCGATCGGGTTGCCGGTGGAAGGCGAAGAGGCTACGCGGAAAGCGGTGGCTTCATCGCCGATTGCAACGATCGGCCAGTGGCGCTCGCCGGTGCTCGTCGTGCAAGCCGATGATGATCGCAGCGTTCCAGCTTCGCAGGCCTCGGAATTGATCGAAGCGCTGATCGCGCATCAAATTCCGTACGAGGAGGTCATGATGCCGAACGAAATTCACGACCTGGCGCGCTACGGGTCATGGATTCAGCTGTTCAATGATGCAGACGATTTCTTCGACCGTCATCTGCGGAAATAGCGCGGCGTCCTGACCGCGTAGCTGCCCCGGCGACATTCACGGCCTCTTGAATGGGGCCGCAGGCATATGCGCTCAATTGCACAACCATAGGGTTGTGACTAGATTGAGCACTTCATTGCCCTGTCGCGCGGAGCCGCACCATGAATCTCACTCTGTATTCCCATCCGCTCGCGTCGTTCTGCCACAAGGTGCTCATCGCACTCTATGAGAACGGAACGCCCTTCACGCACGAGATCGTCAACCTGGGGGACGCGGAGGCGAGCGCGGGCTTCCGTGCGCTGTGGCCCATGGGCAAGATGCCCGTGCTTCGCGACGAAGGCCGGGGCCGCACACTTCCGGAAACCACCATCATCCTCGAATACCTCGACACGCATTACCCTGGCGCGCAACCGCTGCTGCCGAAGGACCAAGACCGGCGCCTCGAGGCGCGGCTTTGGGATCGCGTTTTCGATTCGTATGTCCAGGTTCCGATGCAGAAGATCGTGGCCGATGTTCGCAGGGCGCCGAATGATCGCGACCCGTGCGGGGTCGCCGATGCGCACGCGACCCTGAAGCTCGCTTACGACATGTTGGAGCGGCAGGTCGCGCAGCGAACGTGGGCTGTTGGCGAAGCGTTCAGCATTGCGGACTGTGCCGCGGCACCTGCGCTTTTCTATGCAGGCGTGGTGGCGCCGTTCTCTGCAAGCCACCCAAACGTTACCGCTTATTTCGATCGGCTGGTCGATCGGCCGTCGTTTCGGCGCGTCATCGATGAGGCGCGGCCGTATTTTCAGTATTTTCCTTTCAAGGAGTCGTTGCCGGCGCGATTTCTCTGAAGGAGAGCCCTCAATCGCCGGGCGGCTCGGAAGGCTTTATTTTTTTCGTATGGCGCCCGCCAGCGTGTATTCGCGAGAAGACAACTTGCCTGCGCGCGCGCCGACGCCAATGTGCGACACGTATCCACGTCCGTCTCGGCATGCAATATTGAATCGACAGGGATATCCGCCGGCCGCGGCGTTGCGCGGCCGGAATCGCATGGCAGACGATGCACAGAATTTTCTCGATCAAGACCGCGCTTCCCGCCGACGAGCTGGCCGCGCGCTCGGCCACTATCACCGAGCAGCTCGGCAAGCCGTTCCAGATCGATGTCGACCTGGCGAGCCCCGATGAAAGTCTGGACTTCGACCAGCTGCTGGGCTCCGAGATCACGCTGACACTGTTCCTGCGGGACGAGAGCCCTCGGTATTTCCACGGCTTCATTGCCGGCTTCTCGCAGGTGGGCCGCGTCGGCCGATACGAGACCTATCGCGCGCGCGTAGTGCCCTGGCTCTGGTTCCTCAGCCGCACGTCGGATTGCGGCATCTTCCAGAAGAAGACCGCGCCCGCAATCGTGAAGGAAGTGTTTGCCCGGCACGGCTTCACCGATGTCGAAGACAAGCTCACAAAGAGTTATCGCGTGCGCGACTACTGCGTTCAGTACCGCGAATCGGACCTGAACTTTGTGCAGCGGCTGATGGAAGAAGAGGGCATCTACTACTACTTCCGGCACACGAGCGCGCTTCACACCCTGGTGCTCGCGGACGCCTACAGCGCGCACAAGCCTTTCCCGGGGTATGAATCCATTGCGTACCGGCCGCCTTCCGAGCAGCGGCAGCGCCATGACGATTGCATCGACGACTGGCATCTCGCGCGCAACATCCAGCCCGGAAAATATGCGGCCACGGACTACGACTTCACGAAACCGCGCGCACCATTGCAGGCGCATTCCGTGGAAGCACGTGCCGTGCCGAAGTCCAACTTCGAGATTTTCGACTACCCCGGCAAGTACTCCACGCTGGCCGAAGGCGACCACTACGCCAAGGTGCGTCTGGAAGGCCTGCAAGCTGAGTACGAAACGATCAAAGGCGGGGGCAATGCGCGCGGACTTGCTACGGGCAGCCTCTTCAAGCTGCAAGACTATCCGCGCAAGGATCAGAACCGCGAGTACCTCATCGTCGCCACCACTCACCGCCTGGAAGCGGGCGACTTCGAGACCGGCAGTGGCGAGAAGGAACAGAACTATGGCTGCTCGTTCGAAGCCATCGATTCTCAGAGGCCGTTCCGGCCTGCGCAGACTGCGGTGGCCACGCGTGTCAGCGGGCCGCAAACCGCTGTGGTCGTGGGCCCGGCGGGCGAAGAGATCCATACCGATTCCTATGCCCGCGTGAAGGTGAAGTTTCACTGGGATCGCGATCCGAAGCGCGACGAGTCGAGCTCGTGCTGGGTGCGCGTTTCTCAGTCGTGGGCGGGCAGGGGTTGGGGCTCGGTCACGGTGCCTCGCATCGGCCAGGAAGTGATCGTGGACTTCCTGGAAGGCGATCCGGACCAGCCGCTGATCACCGGCTGCGTCTACAACCAGATGAACATGCCGCCGTTCGAACTGCCGGCTGCGGCCACGGTGATGGGCTTCAAATCCCAGACGCATCGGGGCGGCGGCTACAACGAGATGACGCTGGACGACGCCACGGGCCAGCAGAAGATCACGATTCATGCGCAGCATGACATGAACACCACGGTGCAGAACAATGAAACGCACGCGGTGAAGACAGGCAATCGTTCATTCGCCGTGGAGACCGGCACCAACTCCGAGACCGTCAAAGGCAACAGCACCCTCACCGTGCAAGCCGGCGCGCGTGCTGTGGACGTAACGGGCGGGGACTATTCGGCCACGTCTTCGCAAGCGATCCAGTTGCGTGGCAAAGGCGCCGGCGTTGGCATCGTGGGTAATGTCGGCGGTGTGTCGATGACCGGCGATGGTACGGGCGTGACGATTACAGGCAACGATGCCGGCGTTACGGTCGTGGGCAACGGCAATGGCGTCAGCCTGTTCGGCAAGAACACGTTCTATGCGGAAGGGTCGGCCGAAGCAACGATTCAGAGTCCCGTCGTGAACATCGGCGACAAGGAAGTGTTTGTGAGCGGCACGAAGATCGTGCTCTGCGCCGGTGGTGGCTCGATCACCATCGACGCCACCGGCGTCACGGTCGTCGGCACGCTCGTCAAGATCAACTGAAGATAAGCTTCCAGGGACAGGTATGTCTCTCACTTCGTTCTTTCCCGAGCAGTTCGACCAGCTCAAGGGATTCTTCATCTCGGCGACCGACGTGGTGCGTCACCTGAAGATCGATCCCGAGATGCGCCCGCTGCTCTTCAAGGCGCTGGCGAGGATGGAGGATGACCCCGAGTTTCCCCACGCGCTGACTCGGTATTCGCAGCCCTTCGCAGAGCCGGTGAGTTACTTCGAAGGAATGCTCGAGATACTGCGGCAGTCGATGCCCACGCCCCCCGATAGCAAGACATCGGCTCTGAAGGCGCCGGCCAGATTCACTCGCTACGCCTCTGCGCTCGCCGAAAAGTTGCCGGACAACGTGGGTTCGCTCGTCTTCGTGCTCAACCCCGACTCCGTTGCGGACGTGCCCGCGTATCGCAAGTCCATCGCGTATCTCGCCGAGCACATCCGCTCTGACTGGGTGAAGTTCCTCGTGCTCGATTCCCGCGCCGAGCCGCTGCTGGAAGGTATCGAGCGTGAGCGGTCGCGCATCGGCGTGCAAACCCTGTACTTGTCTCCCCAGGAAATCGAGCAGCGCGTACGCGAAGATCTTCAATCGCCGGCTGCGCTGTCGCCGGCCGAGCGTCGTCAGTACAAAGGGCTGCTCGCCGGCTTCGCGTTCTCGAACAAAGACTACGACCAGGCCGCGGAGCTGCAGCGGGCGTGGGCGAGCGAAGCCGTGCAGGAAGAGGAGCACGGTGATGCCGCCAGCGCTTACTACAACCTCGGCAACACGCTGCTGGCAAAAGGTGATTGGTCCGAAGCCACTGCGGCCTTCTGTTCGGCATGCGAGCTGTGTGTCGAGCATCAGGTGAATGGGCTTGCGCCATTTGTCTACGCCAACCTCGGCGTGAGCCTGCATCGACAACAGCAGTTCGCGCAGGCTTTCGCCGCGCTGAAAGTCGCGCGCGACATGTTCAAAGCGCAAAACTATCGGGCCGGCGAGGCATTCGTTGTGGATACGCTGGCACAGATGTACGCACTGGATGGACGGAACTCGGAGGCCGAGCGGAGTTGGCGCTACTGCCTGTCTCTTTACGACGGTATGACCTCTTCGACTTTCCGCGACGTGCGGGCGGCGGGCCGTAGCGAAGTGATCGCGAAGCTTGCGAAGCTCGGCGTCAGCGCCTGTCAAACGCCTCCGCCGGCGCAGCCCGATCGCGCAGAGGCTTCGCGGCGATGAGTGTCTCGACGGTGGGTAGTGTCATCGCGCGGGGCGCACAGAGCGCTCATGCGATGAATCGCGCGGCGATGGCCGAAGAGAATCCTCCTGGCGCATTCGATGTCTGGAGCGCCAGCCACGACGGCGTGGCCGCGGGGATGAAGGCTGCGGCCGGAAATCCCGCTGGATTTCTCGCTGGCAGCCCCTCGGAGTTCGCGCGTGCTCAAGCGGCTTCACTGAACACGTCCACCACCGCGTCGAACCGCATTGAAAATTCGATGATGGCGCAGGCGAGCGCCCTCGGCGGAAACGTAAGTGGCATTGGGGAAGCCCAGGGCGTTCTGCCAACAGTGGGCGCCACCTTCGCAACGCTCACGGGCGTCGAGCAGATGCTCTCCTCAGTGTTGTCGGCGATACCGTTCCCGGCGTTTCCCGCCGTTCGTATTGCGGACTTCGACATCGGGCTGCCGCATGCGCACGCCCACCCGCCGAATCTCATTCCACCCGCGCCCCCAATACCGCTGCCGAGCATGGGGCCGGTGATTCCGATTCCGATTCTGTCCGGCGCGTCGAACACGTTGATCAACGGCAGGCCCGC
>JBDTUL010000257.1:0-8594 GCA_040007735.1 Gammaproteobacteria bacterium
CCGGTGTTCTTCGCCACGCACCGATCGGTCCGTACCGAATTATTGCGGACGACAGGCCAATCTCTGTCTGGTCCGACGGCCGCAGGACCGCGAAAGTTGCGCTCAGGAAAGCACCGATGCGTTCGAAGGGGGGCGCGGCGTGTGCGCCAACACCGCGACTTTCAGGCGCTGATAGCCATCCGCAATGTCGTTCTCGAAAGCCGCGCGCGCCGCTGCCCCATCCTTCTGCCGCAAGGCTTTGAGCACCGCCTTGTGATTCGAGACGCCGTGCCGCTCGATGGCGAAGGTGGGGTAGAGCAGGTTGAGCGAAGGCCCGACGCGTAACCACATCGCCTCGATGACGCTCACGAGGCGCGGCATCTGAGATTTTCGATACACGCCGAAGTGAAACGCCTCGTTGTGCTGCAGAACCTCTGTGAAGTTCTGCTTGTCCATCGCGCCAATGAGGCGGCTCTGCACGGTTTCGAGCGCATCGACTTCAGCACGGGAGAAATGAGCCGCAGCTTTCTCCGCCGCGAGACCCTCGAGACTCACGCGAATGGCGGTGATCTCATCGAGCACCACGGGCGTCAGCGGTGGCACGATGACTGTCTTGCTGCCCACAGCTTCGAGCGCGCCTTCATTGATGAGACGGGTGAGCGCGTCGCGCGCCGGCGTGATGCTGATGTTGAGCGCGCTCGCGATGGCGCGCACGGTGACTTTCTGTTCCGGTTTCAGCACACCGGTCATTAGCGCTTGCCGTATGCGGTCGTACGCGTGCTCGCTCAGTGTCTTGCCTCGCTGAATCGGGCCGAGGCTCTCCATCTCGCCCGCCGGCGGCGCCGGTGAGCGAGGCGGTTCGCGTAGAGGAATTGCGGTGGATTTGCGAGTCGCGCGCGCCATGCGTCTGTCCTGTCGGCCACTCAGTAAGGAAGTGCGCCATCGTACATCGTGAGCGGCGGGTATGCGTCCGGATGCGTCATGAGCTCTAGCAGCACCGTCTTCGAGCTGGCCAGCGCCTGGACCAGCCGCGGACGCACCTCTTCGGGCTTCTCGATCCGCCACGCTTCCAGCCCGCAGGCCCGCGCGATGGCCGCGTGATCAACGGGCGCAAAGTGGCACGCCCCCGTGTGTTGCCCGAATTTCAGGGTTTCCGCATCCTTCTGAAAGCCGAGCACCCCATTGTTGAGAAGCAGGAGCACGACGCCGATCTCTTCCCGCGCAAGCGTCTCGAGCTCCCCCCAGACGTGGCCGAATCCGCCGTCGCCCACCACACAGACGACCGGATGATCGGGTGCAGCGAGCCGCGCACCGATGGCCATGGGCAATCCCCACCCGAGCCCGGCGAGGCCGCGCGGACTCAGGAATCGCATGCCGCTACGGCGAGCCGCCAGGTAGCTTGCGATCCACACCGAGGAGTAACTGGCATCGGCGACGACGGTCGCATGTGATCCGATCAGCCCATCGAGTACCTGCATGACGTACTCGGGTCTGAGAGGTTGCGATCCTTGCGACACCAAGTCCGCGTTGGCCCGCGTGCGCGCGTCGCGCGCCTCGCGAATCTCCGCTTGCACCTGCTCCGCGCCGTCGTGGCGCTTCGCGAGATCCTGGGACGCCAGCTCCTTGTTGAGTGCGCGCAGGGTTTCGCGCACATCGCCCACGAGCCGGAGCGCTTCGTGCGTGCGGCCGATCTCCGTGCCGTCGATGTCGATGTGGATGAAACGCGTCTGCTTCGAAAAGAGAGTCCAGCTATCCGTGCCGTTCTGGTTGGTGCGGGTGCCTGCGAGCACTATGACGTCGGCACGCTCGACCATTCCACGCAGATGATGTCCGAGCGAGCGCTGGCCCATCACGTTGCCCACCAGCCCCGCGGTCAATGGCGCGGTGTCGGCAACGGAGCCTTTGCCCATCATCGTGTAGGCCACGGGGAGAGAGGCCAGGCTCTGCAATTGCGCGAGCTCGGCGTGCGCTTGTGAGCTGTGCACTCCACCGCCTGCGATGACGAGCGGATGGCGTGCACTCGCGATGATAGCGGCCGCCTCCCTGACCCTGTCCGGATCAGCCGCAGGGCGATCGAGAGGCCACGCTCCGAGCGTCGCCGTGCGTGCAAAGGGCGGCGGAGCAGCGGATTCGTTGAGCATATCGGCCGGCAGCATAAGCGCGACGGGGCCGGGCCGCCCACTCGTTGCCGTGGTGATCGCCATGTCGAGGTAGTCCTCGATGCGCGCGGCGTCGGTCACGACGCGTGCCCACTTCGTGCACGAATCGAACAGCCGCAGGTGGTCGATTTCCTGAAAAGCGTTGCGATCCGCATGCGCACGATTCACGTCCTGCACGAGCGCAAGCACCGGAACGCTCGCCTTGAGCGCTTCGGCAAGAGGTGGCACCAGCAAGGTCGCTGCCGGGCCGTTCTGGGCCGTAACGACACCGATGCGATTGGAACGGCGCGCGTAGCCGTCCGCCATCGCGCCTCCCGCGTTTTCGGCGCGATATGAGATTTGCCGGATACCCAGATCTTCACAGGCGAGGATGAGCGCGCTCGGCAGACTCTGGCTGAACATGACGTCGACGTGATGTCGGCGCAAGGCTGTAGCGAGCCGCTGCGCGGCCGTGGGTGCGGTGACGGATGAGCGGGCGATGCAGGGCTTCATGGTGTGGAGTGCGATCCTGTTGTCGCGGAGGGATCAGGGATATCCGCGCACGCGGCGATGAGATCATCGATATGAGTGCGGGTCATCGGTGTCGAAAAACTCCACGACGCGGCAGTTGGCGCGATGAAGCCGCGCGCCAGCAGGCCTTCCGCGACATTCGCGAGCATGGCGCGTTCGGGCGGTGTGGGATGCGCTTCCCGATACGAGCGTGGCGGAATGGGGCGCGCGTGAACGCGCAGGAGCGAGGCCTGCCCGGTGACCGAGAACGGCCAGCCTTTGCGCCGGAACAGCTCCTGCAAACCGGCGCGGGCGTAATCGCCGAGCGATTCGAGATGCGCAAACGCCTCGCGCGTCAACGCGCGCATGCAGGCGAGGCCGGCGCCCATCGAGACCGGGTTTGCCGAGAATGTTCCACTCTGCGGGACCGACGCTGCGGTATCCGATGCGCTGAACACGTCCATGAGCGCGCGTGGGCCGCCGATGGCGCCGATGGGCAAGCCGCCGCCGATGATCTTGCCGAACGTCACGAGATCCGGCTGCACGCCGAACCGATGGGCCGCCCCTTCATAGGCCTGGCGAAAGTTCAGCACCTCATCATCGATGAGCAGAATACCGTGACGCCGGGTCACCTCGCGCAACATGTGCAGGTAATCGCTCTCGATCGGCACGAGCCCCGCGCGGCCCGGCATGAGGTCGATGAGCACGCAGGCGAGCTCAGCCGCGTGCCGCTCGATCAGCGCGCGAGTGCGAGCGATATCATTGAACGGCACGACCACGACTTCTTCGAGCACACTGGGCGGCGTACCCGCGTACGGGGGAGAAGAGAGCGGCTGCTCCGCACGGCCCCAATTGCCGGGATGCGCCGCCTCGCTGACCTCGGCCCAGTCGTAGCTGCCGTGATAAGCACCTTCGAATTTCGCAATTTTTGCGCGCCCGGTGACGGCACGCGCGGCCTTGATGGCAAACATCACCGCCTCCGTCCCCGTGTTGACGAAGCGCAGCGTCTCGATGCCCGGCACCCGGCCGATGATGAGCTCCGCCAGCTCGATCTCGAGCGCCGTCGGGTTCGCGAAGCACGTGCCCGTGCGGGCCGCTCGCGTCACGGCCTCGACGATGGGGGCGAAGCAATGGCCGTGAATGAGCGTCGTGAAGTTGTTGTTGAGATCGAGATAGCGATGGCCATCGACATCAATGAGATAAGGACCTGCGCCGCTCTGCGCGTAAATCGGAAACGGCTGGCTGCGCACGGTGGCGCGCGTGGTGCCGCCGGGGAACACGCGTCGTGCGCGCGCGGCGAGCCGCTCGGATTCGGCGTGGTGTAGCGTTGCAGACGGCTCGTGATTGCTGGCACTCATCGGTCGAGTATACTACGTGATATTTGATGTAACAAATATCTAAACGCGGAAGACAACTCTTACATATGCATACGATTCACCCGCCGCGCGCGCCCGTGCGCATCGGCGTCGACATCGGCGGCACGTTCACGGACCTCGTGCTCGTCGGTGCAGACGGCGCACTCGTCACTCACAAGACGGCTTCCAATCCTGCCGATCCGAGCGAGGCGCTGTTTCGCGGGCTCGCGGAACTGGCCGCGCGGCTGCAACTCTCGAGCGCGGAGCTCTGCGCGCGCACGGCGCATTTCATACATGGCACCACCGTTGCCACCAACACGCTTCTGCAGAGGAATGGCGCAAAGACGGTGTTACTCGTGACCGCAGGCTTTCGGGATTCGCTCGAGCTCCGGCGCGGTGTGCGGGACAACGTGTGGGATCACCGCACACCGTGGGCTCCGGTGCTCGTGCCTCGCTACCTGCGTTTGCCGGTGCGCGAGCGAGTGAGTGCCGCGGGTGAGGTGCTGATGCCTCTCGAATCGCGCGATCTCGAAGCGGCCGCGGAAGTGTTCCAGAGTGAGAGTGTCGAAGCCGTCGCCATCTGTTTCCTGCACGCTTACCGCAACCCGCAGCACGAAATGCAAGCGCGGGACATCATGCGCAAGCTGCTGCCGGAGGCGTTCGTATGCGCATCTCACGAGGTGGCGCCGGTGGTAGGAGAGTTCGAGCGCAGCTCCACTGTGGTGGTGAACGCGTGTATCGCGAACCGCGTTGTGCCATATCTGCGCACAGTGCGGGAGCGGCTGCAGGCGCTGGGCTTGCGGAGTGAGCCGTACTTCGTTCAGAGCAGCGGCGGTGTCATCTCCTTCGAACGGCTGCAGCAGCGACCGGCGGTGCTTGCGTTATCGGGGCCTGCGGCCGGCGCGAATTCGTTGCGCGCCTATGCGAGCAGCATGCGCGACAAATCCGTTGTCGCCATTGAGGTGGGCGGCACGAGTTGCGATGTCACGGTGATGGAAGATGCGACCGTTGCCGAGCGCACGTCATTTCGCATCGGCGATGATGTCATCGCGCTGCCTGCGGTCGATATTCATACGATCGCGTTAGGCGGCGGCACCATTGCCGGCGTCGACGCCGCGGGCCTTTTGTTCGTGGGGCCGCATGGCGCGGGCGCTCGCCCGGGCCCGGCCGCGTTCGGGCTGGGCGGCAGGGCGCCCACCCTTACCGATGCGCACGTGGTGCTGGGGCGACTGTGCTCGGGTCGCTACGCAGGCGGTGCGCTCAATCTCGACGCGCACCTCGCACAAGAGGCCATCGACCGCGTGGTCGCGAAACCGCTGTCTCTCTCCATCGAAGACGCAGCCATCGCCATCGTAAGACTCGGTGAGCAGCAGATTCGTCATGCCGTCGAGCGGGTCACGCTCGAGCGCGGGCAGAGCCCGGCTCACATCACGCTGCTGGCCGGCGGAGGCGCGGGCCCGCTGCACGCGGCGGCCGTCGCGCGCGCCATGGGGTGCGCTCACGTCTTCGTTCCGCGGCTCGCAGGCGTGTTCTGCGCGTTTGGCATGTGCAATGCCCAGGTTCGTCACGACTGGGTACGGGATATCGGCCTGACGCTGGCTGCGCCCGCCGTGCGCGCAGTCGAGATCGCGGCGGAGGCATTGAAGGCACTGGCTATCGCGCAATTCATCGCGGATGGTTTCAAGGGTGAGGACGTCAGTTGCGCGCTATCAATCGACCTGCGCTACCTCGGGCAGAGCGCGTCGCTCAACATTGCGTTCGCGAACGTAGCCCCGCTCGAAACCGAGATCCGCTCGGCGTTCGAAGCGCGGCACGTGAGCGAGTTTGGATTCATGCAACCCGGTGGCAGCATCGACGTGGCGGCGGTGCGTCTGATTTCGACGGCTCACCTTGGCCGCACGGACCTGTCACGTCGCGCGCCTTCGGTTGAGAACGTGCAGCCCGTCGGGCTGCGCAGGGTCTGGATCGATTCGCGCACGGGGTGGCAGCGCGTGTCGGTGTTCGATGGCGATCAGCTCACGGTCGGTGCACAGCTGCTCGGGCCCGCCCTCATCGAGGATGCTGCGGCGACCACGCTCGTCGGCGCGGGCGACCGCGTTTCTGTCGACGACGCTGGCAATCTTCATATTGACGTTATGGCAGGTGTGGCATGAGCAATCCACGCGTGGACCCGGTCCGGCTCGCACTCGTGCAGAGCCAGCTCGATCACATTGCCCGCATGATGGGGCGGGTGATGGAGCGCACAGCGCGCAGCCCCATATTCTCCGAATCGCACGATTTCTCATGCTTTCTCACGGATGCGAGCGGCGACCTGCTCTCGGTTGCGGACGGTATTCCAATCCATACCGGCGGTGGCGGCTTCGCGGTCCGGAAGCTCCTGGAGCTTGCGGGCGCGGACATGGAGCCGGGCGATGTCTTCCTGTCCAACGATCCGTACGAAGCCGGCGGCAATCACTTGCCAGACTGGACTGTGATGCGCCCCGTGTTTCGCGACGCCGCGCTCGTGGCGTTCACCTGCAATCGCGCGCACCAGTCCGATATCGGGGGTGGAGCGGCCGGTACGTACAACCCCGCGGCAACGGAGATCTTCCATGAAGGCATCCGCTTGCCGCCTCTGCGGATCATCAGCCGCGGGCGCGAGCATGCGGACCTCTGGCATTTGTTGCGGCTCAACTCGCGCACGCCCGAGCTGCTGGACGGTGATTTGCGCGCGATGGTGGGTTCCACGGCAATCGGCGAGCGCGAGCTGCTGCGCATCTTCGCGGACATTGGCATCGACGCGGCGCTCGCAAGTTTCGCGGACGTGATGGACTACGCCGAAGCGCGCATGGGTGCCGCGCTCGCTGGCATTCCTGATGGTGAGTACGTTGCCGAAGACGTGAGCTTCAGCGACTGCTTCGAGGACCGCGAAGTGAGAGTGGCCGTGCGTGTGCGCAAGGATGCAACCGGGCTCACGTTCGATTTCGAGGGCACCTCACCGCAGATTCGGGGCTTCAAGAACAGCTCGCTCGCGAACACGGTTGCCGCTTGTGCCATGGCGACACTCGCGTTTCTGAAGCCAGACGTACCGAGGAACGAAGGCACATTACGCTTGCTGACGGTGAAGGCGCCGCTCGGCAGTCTCGTGAATGCTCGCGCGCCGGCACCGATGACGATGAACACGGCTCACTGCGCGTTCGAGATCATCAACGCCGTGTGGAAGGCGCTCGCGCAGGCTCGCCCGGAATGGGCAATTGGCGGCTGGGGCAAGACCGTTCACTGCATCAGTTCCGGGCTGCAACCGGGCACGGCCGCGCGCTTCATTCTCTATCACTGGCATGCGTATGGGGCCGCCGGAGCCACGGCGGAGCGCGACGGCTTTCACACGATCGGCGGGGTGAACACATTGGGTGGGCTCGTGCTGCCGAACGTGGAAACTTACGAGCGGCTGTATCCGATTCATGTCGAGCAATATGAGATCCGCACGGATGCGGCGGGTGCAGGTGCGTGCCGCGGCGGCGCCGGAATTCAATACCGGGCGCGCATGCTCACCGAAGCGGACTATTCGTTCCGCGGCGAAGGACTGGGTACGCCGAGCGGATTTGGTGTGAACGGCGGCGGTGCCGGCGCCGCAGGTTCGCTCACCATCGAAACATACGAAGCAGCGGCAACCTCCGGGAGCACGCCCTCCAGCGCGCCCACGTCTGTGGACGTTCCTCGCTATGGGCTGCGGCACCTGCCGCCGCTGGCTATCGAGATTCTCTCGCCTGGCGGAGGAGGGTGGGGCGATCCGTTCAGGCGCCCACCAGAGCGCGTGCTTGCTGACGTGCGCGACGGGACGGTGTCGCGTGCAGCGGCGCGCGCATTGTATGGCGTTGCTGTGAACGAAGATCTGCGCAGTATCGATGCCGCGGCGACGAGCCGTCTGCGTGCCGACAAGCGCTGACGAGCCCGACAGATGTTTGACAAACTCTGTCTTTTTGATATAACAAATATCACACGTCAAACAACAGACAGGGGTCGGCTCATGTCTCACTCGCGAACTCGAAGCTATCGAGCGCTGCTCATCGTCACGGCAAGTGTGCTCGCGGGCGGCACCGCGCAAGCTCAGGAAGGGCAGGGCGCGGCGGCACCGGCTCTGGAAGAAGTGCTGGTCACTGCGCAGAAGCGCCAGGAGAGCGCGCAAAACGTCGGGCTCAGCATCGCTGCGCTCAGCGCCGAACAGATCGATGCCATGAATGCCGGCAGCGCGAAGGATTTGGTCAATCACGTCTCGGGCGTGCTCGTGAACGACAATTTCGGGGCGTATTCCTCGTACGTCATTCGCGGCATCGGGCAGAACGATCTCGAAGCGAACAGCTCGCCGTCGGCGGCGGTGTACGTCGATGACGTGTATCAGGCCAACACGATCGCAGGCTCGCCGCTCGTGTTCGACCAGCAGCGCGTCGAAATTCTGAAAGGGCCTCAGGGCACGCTATACGGCCGGAACTCTTCCTCGGGCGCCATCAATTTCATCAGCAAGCATCCGACGCCGGAGCTCGAGGCGAGTGCCAAGGTGACCCTCGGCGAGTTCGATCACTATGAGGCGGAAGGCGCCGTATCAGGGCCGATCAGCGACGGGTTGATGTATCGG
>JBDTUL010000258.1:0-8563 GCA_040007735.1 Gammaproteobacteria bacterium
CAGCCGCGCGGCGACCGAGGGCTTCCTGAGTCCGGCACGAGAGCCCCCAATCATCGGGCGGCTGAAGAGGGAAGTGAGGTAGTTAAGGCAATCTCACGCAGCGGACGCAATCTCACGCAGGGCCGTGCACCGCCCGATAATCGCGTCGATACGGTGCAAACGTCATCACCACAGCGCAAATACCGGCCACCGACGCAATCAGCACCGTCAGCGAAATCGAATACCCCACCATCTGCCCGTCATGAAACAGGTGGTCGTTGAAGGCACCGGGAAGCTGCGCCCCGGCCCCCAGCCCCACCAGCGCCACCGCGAAGATAACCACCGCAGATGCCAGCCCCCGCACCTGATTCGGAAAAATCAGCTGAACCGCGGCATAGGCGCAGCCAATGGGCAGCCCAATAAAAAACACCGCAGGCAACAGCAGAGCGACCGTCCACCGGGCGTCTGCCATCATCATCGCGGGCGCAAGCGTAACCGCCACGCCGATCAGACTGATCAGGCCGACACGCAGCGCGCCCTCGTGTACGCCCTTCCGATTCCAATAATCGGAGAGCCGCCCGCCCACGAGCAAACCAATGCAACCACACCCAAGCGTAATCAACCCAAGCACCAGGCCCGTCTTGCCCTTGGGCCACTGGTGAACGCGCCCGAAAAACTCCGGCCCCCAGCCAAGCAGCGCGTAGTTACACGTCGCCTGGCAGGCAATCATCACAGCCAGTCCGCACACCGAACGGCTGCGTGCACGAAGTTGTTTGAACGCGTCGCGGACACCGACCGGCGTCACTGCCCCACTCGCACCCAGCAACAACGCGCGGCGCATCGGCTCACGCACAGTGAATAGCAGCAGGGCCATCACCAACCCGGGCGCGCCGACGGCCAGAAAGGTCACGCGCCACGCCGACACCTGCCCGAATACCGGCAACTCCACGGGCGGCAAATGGCTCACTGCCTGCGCCACCGCCCCACCGACGATCAACGCAAGCCCCGAGCCGAGCTGGATACCCATCGTGTAGACGCTGAGCGCCGAGCTCAGCCGCTCTTTCGGAAAGGAATCCGCGATGAGCGAGAACGCGCACGGGCTGAGCGTTGCTTCACCGATGCCCACACCCATGCGCGCGGCAGCGAGCGACCAGAAGCTGCGCGCCACGCTGCTGAGCGACGTCATCAAGCTCCAGAGGAACACACCCACAGCAATGACCGTGCGGCGTTTGTACCGATCCGCGAGCATGCCCATCGGCAAGCCCGCCACCGTGTAGAACAACGCGAATGCCAGGCCCTGAAGGAAGCCCACCTGGGTGTCGGAGATTTGCAGGTCCTGCTTTAGCGGACCCACGAGGAAGGCGAGTATTTGGCGATCTGCGTACGACAGCGTGTAGCAGAGCATCAGGACGAACACCGCATACCAGGCGGTTCGGCGGCTTGGATAGCCGCTCGCGGCATCGTTCACTGCGTTCAATTGAGCCTCTGCTCTATTGGAAAAATTCGCCTGCGGCCTGCGCGGCCTGGCGCTTTTTCGGATATCAGCTTCGTTTCCGGCGGCTGGGCGCCCCTGGCAAAAAGCGCGGTTTTTGCCGCCTGCCTCTGCGCGTAGCTACGCCCTCGGCCCAGCGTAACAGTAGTTAGCTGCGCACGGCGCGTCGAAGTCTGGTCAGGTCATCGTGCCGCGTGCTGATATCACGCCGATCCGCCGCAAGCCGCATGTCACGCAACACTTCCAGCGCTCGCAATAACACGGGCAACGGCGGCCCGCTGGCCGTGATCCCCTCCAGATTTTCTTCCTTGAGGTTGGCCGCCGGTGCCTCGATGAACCGCTTCACGAGGCCGTCGTGATGTTGTGCCGCCGCCTGCCCGAACAGATTGCAGATCTCGAGATACGCGCGAGCGTTCTGCTGAAACCAGTCTGCGTGCGAGTGCTCATCGAGCAGGCCGAGCAGCTCATCCAGCAAACTGGTGTGCGTCATGCAGTCCCGCAGCCGCGCCTGGTCCGTGGGCAACATGAAGAGCATCTTGTCGAGGAGCAGCTGAACGTAGTAAGGATCGTTGGCGCGGCACAGGCCGAGCAGCAGATCGATCTCGTTGATGCCCGAAAAGTCCCCCGCATTCGCCCCGCGATACTCTTGCCGGCCGACGCGATAGGGCTTGTAGTACGGCCGCACCGAGTAGAAGAACCGATCAACGTCGAGCTGGGTCATCAGCCGCTCGTTGAACCGCATGACGTCCTGAAGCGCCTGCTTCGCCGTCTCGAACATCACATCCGCCACCGGGCTGGAAACCCCGAGATGCACGATGCTCGTGAGCGCATCCGCCGCGCGCTGGTACGAAAGAATTCCGCGCGCGTTCTCATCGATGAAGAGGAATTCGTCCGGGAGCGACGTGAAGCTTTTGCGCACACCCGCGCGTGCGCGGTTGTACGTGGCCAGGTGCCCGGTGGAGAACCGGGGCGCCATGCCGAGCGAGGCCCCCACGTGCATGGCAAGCGAGGATGCTTCCGGGAACGGTGAGCGCTCTTCGCGGGCCGGGTTGGTGAGCTCATGGCGCCGCAACGCGCCGAGATAGAGCCCCACGTTCCCCAGCGTTCCAAAGGCGCTTTCAAACCCATCGCCCGTGTTGCCTTCCGCGAGCAGCGCGACGACATGGACGTGCCCCTCGTCGCGCAACGAAGCCTTGATGGGGTCGCCCACGCCGACGGCCTGCGAGCGATTCGGCTGCGAGAAGTAGAGATTCTCGAGCTCGGTGTTCATCTGAACAAAGGACGTGCGGATCCAGTGTTCGAAGGCGTCGACTTTGTGGCTCATCGGCTCATACCCCTGCCCGGTTACACGTCCCCCGGGCGGCTCACGCCAGGGAGACGCTATTGTCCCTGCAGGGTAAAGAACAATGTTCCGATCGTCTGGCTTCCCGCAACCTCCGCAGAACGACTGGTTCGCGCCAACCCGCCGCTCAGGCGACTCGTTCCGGAAGCCTCAGCTGCGGACCTCTGCCACCCGATCGAGCTCGGAAACCGTTCCGCCGGCCGTCCTGGCGGTCTTGCGCGGCGCTGTCTCGCGCAGGAACACGCTGATGCAAAGGCCCGCCACTTGCCCCGCCAACGCGAAGTACAAGGTGTATTGAAGGCCGTAGTTCTGCGCGATGGCGCCTGCGATGGAAGGCGCGACGCCGCCGCCAAAGATCTCGCCTGCCCCGATGACGATGCCGGCCGCGGATGCGATGAGCCCAACGGGTGCCGCCTCCGCGGGAATCGGGCCTGCCAGGATGGCGAGCGCGCCGAAGTTGCACATGGCAGCGATGAACAAGAGCCCGAACAGCATCGGCAGGCTACTGGCGCCGGTGTGAATGAACAGCCACAGGAACACCGCAGCGATCGCGAACGAGAGCAGCGTGGTGGTCCTGCGGCCGATGAAGTCCGACAGCGTGAGCAGCCCCAGCTGGCCAAGCGCACCACCGAAGCCGATGGCCGACGTTACGAACCCCATTTGCGGGCCGGTGAGCTTCAGGTAGTCCACGAGATAGCTCGGCATGAGCGCGCCCAGGACGAAGATGCCGGTCATGGCGCACAGGAGCGAAACCATCGCCAGCGGCACGTTGCGGTGTTTGAAGATCGACGAGATCGGCGCGCGCTTGGGCGCTTGCGCCCCAGCCTCCGCGGCAACGCTTGCGGGTTCGCGAATGACGAACCACATGATCACCGCGATGATCAGGCCAGGAATGCCGACGATGAGAAATACGCTGCGCCAGGACGTGAACTTGAGCAGCTGGGTCGCCAGGATCGGCGCGATGCCCATGCCAAACAGTGCGATCGTGCACTGGAAGAAACCGTTGTTCATGCCGCGCCGTTTGGGATGCGAGGCTTCCACGGCGACCGCAACACCGGTGGGCGCCACCGCTCCCTCCGCCGCGCCCATGACGGCCCGGATGAGCAGCAAACTCACGAGCCCCGTGGCCATGCCGCTGAACACGGACAACAGCGAGAACAACACTACGGCCGGCACCAGCACGCGCCTGCGGCCGATTCGATCGGAAAGCCCGCCCAGCAGAACCGCCGACACGCCCCAGGCCACACCGAGGATGCCCACCAGGTTGCCGAGGTCCTGATAGGTGAGATTCAGGTCCTTCATCATCGTCGGGAACAGGGGTGGCAGCACGAAGCGGTCCAGCCCGACCAGCCCGAAAGCGAGGCTCAGGATGAGCACGGCTTTCCATTCGTAGGAAGAATCCCAGCGCTTTGAATCCGACACGTATCCGCCCCCCAAGTTGAGATGGCTCGTTGTTTGCCGGCGCGCGCGCCTTACGCGCACCGGGTGAGCTCTTCGGCGGACTATGAACCGTTTTACGGCGGAAACCCACTCCACCCGGGCGGGTGGTCAATATCGTAGGGGCCGCTCGAATCAGCCGCGCGCGCGCATCCCGAACCGCCCGTACATCTCGCTCAGCCGCTGGATCATCGGGGCCTGCGAGAATTCGGCCTCTATCGTGCGCCGGGCGGCAGCGCCGAGCCTTTCGCGCTCGGCCTCACTCGTCATCAGCGACGTCAGCGCGGCACAGATGCCATCAATGTCACCTGGCGTGACAAGCACACCGTTGTCCCCCTGTCGGACAACCTGGGGAATTCCTCCGACCGCGGACGTGATGACAGGCAGCCGCCATGACATCGCTTCGAGCAAGGCCATGGGCAAACCCTCGGCGTACGACGGGAGCGCGAAGATCGCCGCCGCCGCCAATGCTCGATGGGTGCTTTCCGAATCGAGCCAGCCGGGGCATGTGACGCGCTCTTCCACCCCGCACTCCTTCGCGAGTGCGCGCGTCTCGGCAACCTCGCCGTCTCCAGCACAAACCAGCCTCCAGTCTGGAAACTGCGCGGCCAGGCGAGCAAACGCCTGCACCATGTCGAAGCTGCCCTTTCGGCGGCCCAGCCGGCCGAGACACAGGATGACGTGCCGGCCAGCGGGGGCCGCAGACCTCGCCGCGAGATTCGGCAGGGCCACGGCATTGGTGATCACCACCACGCTCGCCTCGGGGCTGATGCCCAGCAGGCTGGCGCGCCACTGCTCCGAAATGGCGATCACGAGCGCCGCGCGCGCGAAGATCCATTGCATGAAACGCTGCGCCAGCGGCCCGCACTCCTCGTCATGGAACACCATGAACTCGGAGCCATGCACGTGCACGACATAGGGCCGCCCCCAAGCCCGCGCCAGCAGGCAGATCACTGCCTTTCGCCAGAACGAAGCGCGCGACGACATATGAATGTGAACCAGCGGCGCTTCGAGCTTCGTCAGATAGAAAGCGATGCGGCACCACCCTGAGACGGCCGCCCACGCCTTCAGCCAGCCGCTTCCGTCCCGGTGAGTGTCCACATACACGCAGTCGAATCTTTCGAACAGGCCGCCGTCCTGATAACCGCGCACGACGGTGGAGATGCCACCCATCGCCTGAGTGTGCGTGCCAACCATGAGCACCGAACGGCACGCTGTCGCGTGACGCGGCTGGACCGACGCCTTCGTATCTGACATCAGCACACTGCACGCTCGATGCGCTCGACGGACGCCGCAGCCATCACCGCGGATTCGCTTTGAAGCTCGACATCGAACGCGTCGACCAGGACTGCCCGGCCTTTAGAGTGTTGGTTGCGCGCCGTCTGCACCTGCACAGTGATCGTGTGGATGCCGCGCGGAACATCCGTCGTGTACAGAACGCGGGAGTGTTGCGGCTCGGGTGCGTACAGATCGATCGCACCGCTCGCCTGACCATCTATGAGGATCTGCGCGACGCCATGATCCGGACCCTTCGTTCCCAGCCAGGACACGCGGGTGCCCACGAACCTCAGGGTCGCCGCATCCAGCGGACGCTGCGCGCGATGCGCCTGTTGTGAACTGTGACCCGTGTGGAAATCCAAAGCCCAGCGGCCGTGATAGACGATTTCCGCCCGGGAGTTTTCGTAACGCGTGGTTCGGCCGAGCGCATCCCAGCTGCTGCCGGCATCGGTGCTTTGATACACCTGGTCCAGGCAGGCCGCGACGACCGTTCGATCCTGAGAGAAGTTCGGCGAGAACCGCACGAGGGTTGCCGAGTCGGGAAAGCAGTTGAGCGATCCGAACCCCGGGTCATGCGAAGGCGCCGCCCACGGGAGCGCGGTAAAGCGATCACCTCCATCCGTGGATCGAAACAGTCCGGCGCCACGGCCATAGACCAGAAGCGTGCGATCCGTCGCGAAGGAGGGAGACAACGCGATTCCCCCGATGGCCAGCGATTCCTCCGCTGAGGTGAGTGCAAGCGGCTCGAAGACCTCACCCGCATCCCGCGAGCGATGCAGACCGTCCCGCCCGCCGACAAACAGTGTGGCGTCGGTTTCGAAACGCGGCGACAAGGCGAGCGTTGCATATCGAAAACGCCTGCCACCGTGCTTTCGCATCCAGGTGGCACCGGCATCCGTCGAGGCATAAAGACCATCGGTAACGCACGCGAACATTACGCCGTCCGCAGCAAACGCGGGGGAGCACACCAGCGCGAATACAAACCGGCCTGACAAGCCGCCCACGGGATGAAAGCTGTGACCGGCGTCTTGCGACCGGAAAATGCCGTGCGCGCGGGTGCCGACGAACACCGTGTGATCCCGGGAATAGTCCGGCGAGAACGCAACGACACTCGGAAAGACGAAGTGACTGACTCTTCCGCCCGTGCACAACACTGCCGACTGGAACGCGGCCTTCAGCAGTTTCATCGCGCGAGCGTTCAGATGTTTGGCGGCCCAGCGCTCCCCGGCACGCAAACGAGCAAACAAGCGCACGGAGCGTCCGCGTCTCGACTCCGGGATCAACGCAGCCGCACGCCATGAACGACCCTCGTCGCCCGACCTGAGTACGCGGCCTTCGCTGCCGGCAATCAACGTGTGGTCGCTCGAGTAGTCCGGTGAAAAAGCGACGGGGCCCAGGCGCGTTGTCGAAAGCCCGCCGTTCATGAACTTCCACGATGCGCCGACGGTGGAGCGAACCGCGACGCCGGCGCCGTACGTCGTCATTGCAACAGCGAATTCTCCGCCCTGCGCGGGCGACAGCGCAAGATCGATGACCATGCCCGGGACCAGCGTCTCGAGCGCCTCCCACTGGACACCCGGAGCGGCGGCGCGAAACAGTCCGTCAAACCCGCCGACGTAGACTTCTTCGGATGACCCGGCTCCGAGCGCCACGGCATTGAAATGGGGAGCGCCAAACCGCCTCTCGTCCGCCTGCCGATGCGTCGTAAGACCTTGTGCACAACGTTGCCAGCTGCTGCCGTGATCCTGCGAAACATACAACGCGGCATCCCAGGTGCACGCATAGAGTGAAAGCCGAAGGTCGGCGCCGGGGCGGGAAGCAAGCGCGGTCACGTGCGCAGGCAAACCACTGCTTTCGGTGTTCTCGACTCTTGAACCTGACTCTGAGATGCGGAACACGCCTGCGGATTCAGTGCCGGCGAAAAGCGTGTCGTGCAGCGAGGCCCCTGCAGGAATCTCGACGCAGGTGATTCTCAGGTCATCGGGAAGACGCGCGAAAGGCTGCCACGATGCACCCGAGTTCCACGACGCGTACAGAGTGCCATCACAGCTCCCGGCAAGCATTCCATCTCGCCCGAACCCGATGCATGTCGCACCTGCAGGCTGGTGGCACAGCTTCCACTCCTCCCCCGCATCTCTTATGGGGTTTCGCAGCACCGCGCACGCCTCTTTCAGACTGGCCGCATTCGTGGAGCGCACGTGCGGGCGGAAAGCGGCACACCAGGTGTCGCCCCTGTTCCGGCTGATATAGACGACTCCATCGAGCCCCAATGCGAGCAAGACACCGCTGCGCTCGAAGTCCGGCGCTATGGCCAGACGAAGTATGTGAGGGTGCGCCAGAGCGACACTGCAAGAGCCCCAGGACAATCCTGCATTTCGCGACCGGAACACGCCGCCACCGAACGAGCCTACGAACAAGGTTTGATCGCGCTCGAACGCCGGGGAAATGGCGAGCGCGGAAAGCTTGTGCGGCCCGAGGCCGGTGGTCAGCCGTTCCCAGGCGCCCTCGTCCACGCCGCGCAGGAGATTGTGCCGGCTCACGACGAACACCGTCTTCTTGCGGGATGGACCGTACGCAACGCGCACGTCCTCGATGACGTCGTGAGGTGAATGAAACAGGTTCACGAGAACCGCGAACACGGCGGCATACATCACCAGGGTGAGCGGCATCGCCGCATTGACAAGTGAGAAGTCGAACATATGGCTTCCTTACGGATCGCTCCGTGTTTTGCCCATGACCCACTGCAAGACATGCCGGGACATCGGCCCGGCGGTGGTCCGCCGCAAGTCGCGAACCGCGCGCAGCATCCACAGGGGCAGCACGGCGGCGGATCGGGCGATCCCCGCCAGATCTTTTCGCCAGGGCCGCAGCTCGTACTCCGCGTCGGCGATTTCCCGGCCGGCGATCACATTCATCCAGGCGATTTCCGCATCGCTCAACGGGGCGACCGCCTCCTGATTGAAGGCGGAATTGATCTTGGCCTGCACGCCGAGCACCAAGTCAGTTGCCGGCAGGCGCAGGAACTCGCGCACCCG